>JAUXDF010000038.1 GCA_030618505.1 Spongiibacteraceae bacterium
CGCGTGAACCGATCATTTTCTCCAGATCCTTTCTTGACAGATTCATTTGTTCCATTCTGAACTTGATCGCTTCTACAGGATCCGGCGGATCGATCGCATGATGTTTGTCTTCATAATCCTCAACGAGCACAAAAAGGATATCCAGCTTATCTCCTGCTTCTGTACCTTCTTCAGAGCCCGATAATTTTTCTACCTCGGCAAGGGCTTTTCCATAATCATTTTCAGATTTAATGGGATGAATATTCATTCTAGATTACCTCTGCATCCACCTGGTCATATTACTTGTGCGTACCGATAAATTTCACAAAACAAGCCTTTCTGACATAATCAATTGCGATAATAAGGCGATACTTGTTGCCTGCAATATTGAATACCACCCGACTTCTTTTCAAAATGCTGGCCGAACGAAATTGCACCTTTACATCTGCCAGGGAGTCCCAGTTTGCCTTTAACACTTCTGAGTGCCATGCTTCTAATGGGGGCTTTTGCGTCCATGTGCTGAGGCAATGTCCAAAATTCCCTAAGCGTGCGTTTCACTATGACTCTCATGATGAGCAGACTAGCATGGTCCCGTAATGGGATCAAAGTGTTGGCAGCGATTCTCAGCACGATTAATAATCATCTGTAACGATGCTGCTGTCACAATTGACTGACATATTGAGCATTGTTTTGGGGGATTGTAGGAGAGATAGTCTGTGATGAATTTCAACAGGCATAGCGAAAAAAAGGCCCAGCGATTAAGCTGAGCCTTTGATTTATATGGTGGGCCGTGAGCGATTCGAACGCTCGACCAATTGATTAAAAGTCCGAATCAATAAGCCTTGACTGTACCCATAATGCAATAAAACACGCTGAAACAACATCTTAGCACAGTTATAATCAGTTGGTATATGTCTAAATGTGCCTGAATGTGTTGGGCAGTGTGTCTGAATCTGTACCCATTCTGAAAATGGAGTTTTCATCCGTTGGTCAGGCTGGGGGGAGGGAAGTGCATACACAAAAAACCACCTCAATGGGCGGGCTGTGGGGTGTAGCGAATGACTGCTGTATACTCGTTCAGTCATTGGCATGATTTATCATTAAGCTTGATATGTTTACGTATAACGTCTGTAATATCTCAATAACCCCGTGCAGGGAGCAGGGTTGTAAATTTGGGGAATAAGGCATCTTTTTGCCGCACCTACCAATGTGCCAAAATCATGGTGGATGCGCTGTCGCTTATCCCCCGACTTATTTGAAGCAATGTACGGGATTTTTGAGGCATTACCAGCGTCTTTGCGTGAATAAGTGGGAATAGATTGCGATGCGCTGCTTTTCTCTACAACCCCAAGGTATCAGTAAACTGTGGCGAAATATAGAAGAGCCTGATAGGATCTTGAAACTGATGTAAATTTAGCAGAGAAACCAGCCAACAACCTGCCCGTCAGTGTAGCCTGTGACTACGGAAAAAAGGAAAATCGCTGGGTTTGCACCCTGCAGTTCGCAGTCTATCCAACGGATATCTGAGGCTAATGCTGCAAATAGCAGTTTTTTCTACAAATAGGCTGGGTATCATGCGATTTTCCGTCTACTCCGATGTTTAGGGGGGCAAAATAAATCATGTCTGACGAATATAAATTTGAGGGAAAAGCGAAAATAATCACGGAGAGAACACCTCGCATATTACTTCGCATGCTTCCATTGGTTCCAGGCCCTGAAATATATGACCTGATAAAGGATCTATCCAAATCACGTACATCTCTAGACGAAAAGGTTACAAAAGCGTATGAATCCCTTCATGAAACATCCTCTCTCATTTCTGAGTTAGAAGGTGGGCTGAAAGAGCGTGTTTCTAAAGTTGAGAAATTAAAAAAAGAATACGATAGGTATTCAGCGCTAGCGGAAGTAGAGGAAGATAAGGCTAAAGCATTAGTAAAACAACTTGAACTTACCATTGGGAAAGGACAGCCCAGAGAACGGCTAATCAGTTTGTTTCTAAATATAACCGCGGGCATTATCGTTTTTGTATTGGGTGTCTTTGCTAGTCCGCATTTAAGTAGGTGGCTAGGCATTGCAATCAGCCCCTAACAAGTAGCTGCATCGGAATTGGTAAAGCTGTCACCTTATTCTTACCAAAAAATCCGCCAACTTCACCAATCCGGTGAACTGGGAGTTAGTTTCAAATAAAAGAACTGAGAAATTATTATGACATTGAATGAAGAGATAGATAAAAAAAGAAAGGAAATAAGAACAGATGGATATGCGATGTCGATAGGTGAATGGATTTCACTATATGAAAATAATGAACTTGATATTCATCCGGAGTTCCAACGATTTTTCAGATGGACAATGAAACAAAAAACAGACTTGATCGAGTCGATATTATTAGGCATACCAATACCCCCTGTTTTTGTAAGTCAACGAGATGATGGCGTATGGGATGTTGTTGATGGTGTTCAACGACTATCAACAATATATCAATTTGTTGGTATTCTGAAAGATGAAGACAATAAAGAAGTTGAGCCATTAGTACTTAAAGGGACAAAGTATTTACCATCATTGAATAATAAAGTCTGGGACAATGAAAATACAGAAAATTCATTCGATCAGCAATTAAGACTTACAATAAAAAGATCAAAAATAAATGTCAGTGTCATTCTTAAAGAAAGTGATGATGAAGCAAAATATGATTTATTTCAAAGATTAAATACTGGCGGCACTAATTTAAGTGCTCAAGAAGTAAGAAACTGTATATTAGTGATGATCAACAAAGATATTTATTTGTGGATGAAGAAATTATCAGGCAACGAGGACTTTCAGGAATGTATATCGCTTAGTGATACAGCACTATCAGAATCTTATGATATGGAGTTGGCATTAAGATTTATTATTTTTTCATTAATGGATGCTAATGAATTAACAATTTCAAATATTGGTGATGTGGGAGAATTTATTACTAATGAGATGATAAAAATATCATCAAGTGAAAACTTCAACAGAGATAAATATGAAGGACTATTTAAAAATACATTTTCACTATTAAATGACACTGTAGGTGATAAAGCATTCAAAAGATTTAATGCAACTAAAAATAAATTCTTAGGAGGGTTTTTGCTTTCTCAATATGAATTGGTGTCTAATGGGATAGCCTACAATATAAACGATAACCATGATTTTATTGATATTGAAGACAAGATTAAATCAATTTGGTCCAACGAGGGGTATACAAGTTGGTCTGGTACAGGAATAACTGCAAGTAGGCGGTTGCCCAGGATTATTCCATTAGGAAGAGAGTTGTTTTCCTGAATATGGCAATTAGAACAACAGAGGAACTGATTAATAAAATTGATTATGAAATGTCGTGGAGAAGAAAGGAGATACATGACCTAAAAATCATTGCAGCTAGTTCACACGTTTCAACCATAAGAAAAAAAGTTCTGTATAGGACAGGTGTTGCCCTACTTTATGCGCACTGGGAAGGGTTTGTGAAATGTATTGGCTCATATTATTTGGAGTTTATATCACTACAAAGAGTGCCGCTTAATAAGCTAAAAAACAATTTCGTCACTTTGATATATAAAAAACAAATAAATGAATCTTTTAATGCTAACAAATTCAGTGTGTTTGATAGCATTACAGACACATTAATAAACAATAACACTGTAAGGGCAAGAGTGCCCTATAAATCAATAATAAAAACAAGGTCAAACCTGAACTCTAAGGTGTTAAAAGAAATAACGTGGTGTCTTGGAATAGACTACGATTCTTTTGCGACAAAGGAATACTTACTAGATGCTCGTTTAGTAAATAAACGAAATCATGTAGCACATGGTGAGGAGTTGTTTGTTGATGAAGATGAATTTATTGAAATGATTGATGAGGTTCTCAATCTAATCACAATATTTAAAAATGAAGTTGAAAATTCAGCAGTAATAGGTAGCTATAAAAGAAACTAACAATCGCATAAATATTAACCATTTTACACGCTGCGTCGCTTCACTCTGCATCATGCAAAATAGCAAATTATACTGGCGTTATCAATGACACTTCAATCACGATAATGGAGCCAGGCTGTAAGAAAATGTAAAAATGGCCTTCTGTAATCGTTTTTAAGTACCGTGAAAATTCAGTTGAGGTCAGTTGGTAAATCAGTAACATCATATGACTGCCAAGTGCGGTAAATCACGAACCAACACTATAATTGATGCCGACTACTGCTGTCAGATGGCTATCACATTTTCACACAGGCTGGAGCATGAACGGCCATTCGGTACTTTGCCCTCAGTGAACGTGCCGGCAACAAAAACCCAATCGCAGTAGCAGGACTGTTGGTGGGGGGATTTCCATCAAGTCAACGCAGTAAATACCGTAATCGGATCAACCATCCGTTGGTTAGTAAGTAGCTATGCGAGATTAAGGGTAGATGGGTACTGATGTGATGCGGGAAAAATAAAAAGCCCGACTCAAGAGCTGGGCTGTTTTGTGATGGTGCTTTCAGTTTAGGCCGTTTCCTCCATGATCCTCCGGCGTATCTATTCCGATCCTGACTTGGTTGCCAGTGACAGCCAGTGCAGTTTCCCTCGATGTCATTGCCAATGCGGATGGTTTCTCCATTACGTCTCGTAAGTGTCAGCATGATCCTTTCTCCTTGCTGTTGTAGGGAGGTTAAGTCTATCATCCGACTGAGTAGGAAAAATCTGGAAGTGACAATCTATCTAAGTGTTTAGTATCGTAAACCAGGTGCATCATGGGTAATGAAGATTCTTCAGTACGTCAATCATTAACAAATTTACGCATGTGGGTAGTAAGGTTTTTGCAGTGGCTCAATGAAGTCATAATTGAAATTGAGTGCGGTCTATTTGTTTTCGTAGCAGGAATTATCAGTTTTTACATATACCCTAGCGAAGGCCTTATCAGATGGACAGGCACTATCTTTCAGGTTATAGGAATAATATTGGCTATTGGAGGTTTGCTGAAAATTAGGACGCATTTTGACTTAGATCCCTTGAAGGACATTTTTGTTACGTGGTTGAAACAGTTTCCAAAATGGAAGAAGAATATTTTCATTGGTGTTGGTAGCGGAACATTGAAAGCTTTTGGGGGGAGCGCAGAAGTCTGTGTATCGATATCAAAAGATCCAAGTTTATCTAGCAAAAAACGGATTGAGGCAATCGAAAAACATTTAAAACGAATGAGAGAAGAAATAAATGATCTCTCTACATCTATCGATACGTTAAAAGGCGGCTATGAAGAACATAAGAACGAAGTAACAGCCAAAATCAAGAGCTTGAAAGATGAAATTCATTCAGATAGAAAAGCTCTGCATGCCAGCGACCTAACACCAGCCATGCTTGCTCTTGCTATGTTACTGGTGGGTACTGTAATGAGCAATATGGCTAACGGACTGTTCAAATTGGTATCGATGGCAGGCTGGGCATAGCAAACAAAAAAAGCCGCCCTGAGATCTTCTAGGCAGCCTATTCAATGACGACAGTTTGCTTATAGAGCGCCCGTTAACGCTTGCAGGTTTGGCCGAGTAAGACCTGTCTCAGTAGCCATTTAGCCTACATGCAGTGTGGTGGCTGGATGGCCAACGGATATAGCATCCAAGTGTGCGATATCTGTTGATCAGAAAAAAACACACCCATCATCCTCTTTTCTAAAATTACAGCCATCCACCCTACTATAAATACCTGATAAAGATCATTTCACAAGTTTTTATGACTTGGGTTAAACGATTGGCGCGTCGCGGCAAGACGCTGAACGGTGAGGAGTGTATCCTTTCTCACTAGTAGCTAGGCATCCATATTTTGGATGATCTATCGGGTGATTTTTTACTTTCCCTGATTGCTCTGACGCATTTCCTTGTCAGGATAAGGTATTATCAAACAGAAAATTCGTTCCATGCCAAAAATGAAATAGCATCAGGGATTGAAGATTGATGACAAGCCACAACAATTTAGAAAAATTCGGCTACAAGTTTGGCCAGAGCGGGGCACACTCCGCCCGCAGCATGATGCTGGCGGAACTACGATTGCTTTTTCAATCAACAGGACCAGAGGCCACTCGAAAGCAGTACCAAACGGATATCTGTGATTACAACCTCCTGGATAAGCCCACTGTCAAATCCCGCAACCTGACCTATCGCCATATGCTGGATTTGTATGGGTTAAGCGCCGATATCCCGCTGTTTCGGGTGTTCAGAACCTTGTGGACTCTTGCGGAGCAGGGCCAGCCAGTCCTTGCGCTACAACTGGCCTTGGTGCGAGACCCCTTGCTGCGTTTGTCTCAGGATTTTATCGTCAATAAGCCGCTTGGCGAGCTTGTGTCGCGCCAGGATATTGAGGGGTTGCTAAAAGCTCCTGATCCTGATCGCTTCAGTCCGGCCTCCCTGAAATCCTTCGCCCAGAATATTAACGGCAGTTGGACCCAGGCGGGCTTCCTGAAAGGCAAGGCAAGAAAAACTCGGGTCACCCCCACGCTGGCTTTTACCAACGTGGTTTTCGCGCTATTCCTTGCCTATTTGGAAGGTGCCACGGGTGAGATGTTGTTTCACAATTCCTGGTGTACCCTGCTAGGTCTGACGGAGCAGCAACTGACGGAGCACGCCATCGCGGCGGCTCAGCGTGGCATCATCGACTTCAAACAATCTGGCGGTATTACGGAAGTCAGGTTCAACGATTTCCTGACTGCGGAAGAGGAGCAATATCGCTATGAGTAGTCGAATAGCCCGCTTGACAGAAAGCTATCAAAGCCATATCGAGCTTCCTTGGCAGACGGGGCTCGCTGGTGTTCAGAAGGTTATCTTTATTGTTTACGACAAAACCGATGAGCTGCGCATACGCTATCAAGTGGAGGAATTTGAGATTGCCACTCGCGGTGCTGGACACAAATGGAAACTGGTTGATATTACCGACGACTTTCCACGGTGGATGGCTGGACAGGAGTATCACGATGGATACTTTGAATATCCCGAGGACCTCCAGGACATCCTGGGTGAATTTACAGCCTCGGTTGTGACACACCTGGAACAGGAGTTGGAGCAAGCCGATCAGGAAACCGTCGTTGCCTTGCAAGGTGTGGCTGGTCTTTATGGCTTCAGTCATGTATCAGAGGTGGTGGCCAAGGTGGCCAATCAAATCAAGGGTCGGTTGGTAGTCTTTTTCCCAGGTGAGTATGAGAGTAACAACTATCGTCTACTGGATGCCCGCCCTGGCTGGAACTATCAAGCAGTCCCGATAACAGCGGGAAATGCTCTCTAAACCGGACCACTGAAAATCATTACTTGGAGTTATTTGAATGCTGAATGCAGAAATTTACGTCAAGAATCCGTTGGACAATCAAATTGCCAATAACGGTGTGGTAGAAGTCAAGGATGACGAATCTACGCAGGCGTTGGAAACACTGCGCTATGAATTGGAAACCTTTGTCTGTGATGGCAAATATGCGGAGGGCATGGAGAACATTATTGATGCTTTCCTGACCAATGTAGAACAAGGTAGGGAGCAGCAGGGTGTCTGGGTCAGTGGTTTCTATGGCTCGGGAAAATCTCATTTGGTCAAAATGTTGAGAGCTCTCTGGATAGACTACGATCTGAAAAACGGTACCACCGCCAGGGGCATTGCTCAGTTGCCCCAGGATATCAGTGACCTGTTCAAGCGACTCTCCATTGAGGGGAAAAAACATGGTGGCCTGCACGCAGCGTCCGGCACTTTAGGACAGGGGTCCAGCGACCGGGTAAGAACAGCCCTGCTTAGCATAGTATTCAAATCCGCGGGCCTGCCCGAGCTTTACCATATTGCGCGCTTTGTGATGTGGCTCAAGCAGCAACAGATTCATGATCAGGTACAGGCTGAGGTGGAAGCTGCAGGCAAGGAGTGGCACTCCGAGCTGAATAATCTTTTTATGTCGCCGGTAATCCAAAAAGCCTTGCTAAATGCAAAGCCGGCTCTTGCTAGCGATGAACAGGAATTAAGGAATCTGCTTCGCGCCGAGTTTAAGCGAGTGGACGATGTCACCAATGACCAAATGGTAGAAGCTATCAAGGATGCTCTTTCAGTTGATGGCAAGTTTCCGCTGACGCTGATCGTCCTAGACGAAGTGCAACAATACATTGGAAACAACGCAGAGAGAGCTTTTCAAGTACAGGAGGCTGTTGAAACCTGCTGCAAGCATTTCAAAGGGCAGCTGTTGTTTGTCGCCACTGGTCAAAGCGCTCTTTCCGGGATGGCCATGCTGAATAAGTTAATGGGCCGCTTTCAGATCCCGGTACAACTGTCAGACACCGATGTTGAATCGGTGATACGCAAGGTCATTCTTCAGAAGAAGGCGTCCGCTATGCCGGCGGTGGAAAAGGTGCTGAATGAAAACCTAGGCGAAATTGCCAGGCACATGCAAGGCACTAAAATTGAATATACCAAGAGTGATGAATCGGTGATGGCGGCTGATTATCCCATATTGCCGGTGCGACGCCGATTCTGGGAAAAAGTATTGCGTATCATCGATACTACGGGTGTCGTGGCCCAACTTAGAAGCCAGCTTAAGATCATTCATGAGGCCACCAAAACCACCGCAAATCAATCCTTGGGGCATGTGGTCGGCGGCGATTTTATCTATGGCCAGTTGGCCACGAACCTTTTGCAAACGGCTGTCATTTCCAGAGAGGTTTATGAAACCATTGCCCGCCTTAAAGAGGGCAGCGATGAGGAAAAACTACAATCCAGAATACTAGCGCTGGTCTTTCTGATAGGTAAGCTGCCCACCGACGCCGTGGCGGATTCCGGCATAAGGGCAACTGCGGATATCATCGCCGATCTCCTGGTCGAGGATCTCAGCGCCGGCTCTGAAGAGCTGCGGAAACAGGTTCCACAGCAGTTGGATCAGCTGGCGAGTGCTGGAACCGTCATGGCCATGGACGCGGGCGGTGCAACCGAATATCGCCTGCAAACCCAGGAAAGCAGTGAGTGGTACGACACATACAGGCAGCAGGAAGCCGAGAGCGCGGGTAGTCCGCAGCGTGTGGTGACGGAGCGTGACGACTTGTTGTCCGCACAGGTTCGTACTATTGGCGGTGAGCTTAGACTGGCGCAGGGGGCTAGTAAGGAGCCTCGCAAACTGATCCTGAATTTTGATCAAACGTTGCCGAGAGAAGCGCACAAGCAATTGACCGCCTGGGTGCAGAATGGCTGGAACGTCAATGAGAAAAACTTGATTGCGGATGCCAGGGCCGACAGCAATCAGCACGGCACCTTGTATGTCTATGTGCCTGCACGCAACCGTGATGAGTTGCAGCAGGCTATCACAACCATCAAGGCGTCTGAGGCTACGCTCCACATACGTGGCATCCCCTCATCCAACCCGGGAAAGGATGCGCGCAATGCGATGGAAACCCGGCTGACCGAGGCCAAAAAAGCGCGTGATCGCTTATTGAAAGAGGTTTTCCAAGGGGTGAGGGTGTTTATTTCCGGCGGTGAGGAGATCGATGGCAACACTTTGAAGGATAAACTGCAAACTGGCGCATCCAAGGCACTGGATCGTATCTACAAACAATTTGATATCGGCGATGAGGCAAATTGGGGCACTGTGGTGGAAAAGGCCCGCAAGCCTGGTGGTGAAACCGCCCTCAGCGCTATCAACCACAATGACGAAGCTGACAAGCACCCGGTCTGTGTGCAGGTTATGCGCTACATCGGTTCAGGCAAGAAAGGGAGAGATATTCGTGCTCATTTTCAGGATGCGCCATTTGGCTGGCCTCAGGATGCCGTGGACGGCGCTTTGTATGCATTGCTCGCCAGCGGCAATCTGAAAGCCAAGAGCGCTGGACATCAACCGATAGAAGCAAAGAGTCTCGAGCGTAAGCATCTGACACAGGCTCATTTTGAAGTCGAAAACGTGACTGTTTCTATAAAGCAGAAACTTGCTGTTCGTAAGCTGTTGGTGGATACAGTCGGCTGCAATCCCGGTGATGAGGAGAGTAAGATTACGGAATTTCTCCAATATGCGCGTGATCTGGCGGATCGTGCCGGTGGAGATGTTCCTCGCCCCCAAAAGCCCGGCCTTTCCAGGATAGACGAGATAGCGGGAGAGGCGGGTAATAGTCGATTGGTCAAGCTTTATGACTATAGGGATGAGTTGGCCATTGATTTGAAAGATTGGCAACAAAGAGCGGGCGAAATCGTCAAGCGCTCTCCTAACTGGTCTCGGCTTAAAGACCTAGTAAGCTTGAGCAGAGGTTTGGTGTTTCATGATGAGTTTAGCAAAGAGGCCAATGCAATAGAAAACGGTCGTAGGTTGTTGGATGACCCCGATCCCGTGTCAGAACTGATCAATCAGCTCACCGATAACTTGAGAATTACGATACAGGACCGTTTTGAGCAATATAAAAATGCCTTCAATGAAGGGTTGATAGCCATTGAATCCGACGTCAACTGGTGTAAGTTGGATTCGGCGAAGCAAGATGAACTGCTGCAGCGCCGTAATATCACAGCGCCCAATCAACTGAGCCTGAACAGCGCAGATGAAGTGATTGAATCACTGGAACAGTGTGGTATCGAACAATGGAGTGATCGCACGGCAGCTCTACAGGCCAAGTTTGAGAGCGCGCGGGAAGAAGCGGCACAACTGCTGATGCCCAAGGCGGTGAGGGCTCAGCTACCCAAGAGAACTTTGGAGAATGACGAAGCCATCGAGCAATGGCTGTCTGATGTTGAAAAGGAACTAAAGGAAAAGCTAAAGCAGGGTCCAGTCATCGTTTAACCGTACATTTGTTAGAAGTTTTGAATTCAAGAAAGGCGCATAGTCGAGGAAATTGAGCACTCATGCAGAATACATTGCCGAAGGATCTTCGCCGAATACTAGAGACCGTTGTTGTCAAAGCCCGTGATGTCGCAGAATCTGCCGCACGTACGGAGTTGGACCGTTTGTCAGTGAGTGACAAGTCACCTGCTGAATATCTCTCTGATGAACAACGTAAGTTTCGCAATCGCTTGCGCGCCCATGGCCGGCAACTGGGTGATCAGCGTAAGCCAGATGGTGAGCAAGCAATAGGTCGCCTTGTCACTGAGGTGGCCTATGAGCATTGGCACCGTATGTTGTTCGCCCGCTTCCTGGCGGAAAATACCCTGTTAATTTATGAAGATGGTGTTACTCCACTGTCAATTCAAGACTGCTTCGATTTAGCAGAAGAAGAGACCGGCGACCGGACTCAAGGTTGGCAATACGCTGCCCTCTATGCGGCAAAAATGTTGCCACAAATCTTCCGTGTGGATTCCCCTGTATTCGAACTCATATTGGCTCCTAATGATCAGAAAGAGCTGGAGCAACTGCTGACGTCGTTGGATTTAGAGACATTCACTGCCTCTGATGCCTTGGGCTGGGTGTACCAGTTCTGGCAGTCGAAGAGGAAAAATGAGGTGAACGCGGCGGAGGTTAAGATCGGAGCCGATGAACTGCCGGCGGTGACCCAGCTGTTTACCGAGCCGTATATGGTTAGTTTTTTGCTGGATAACTCCCTGGGGGCCTGGTGGGCCGCTCGTAATCTGAGCGAGGCCGATTTAAAAAGCGCTAGCAGCGAAGAGGAACTGCGCTGCAAGGCAGCCATTCCAGGTATGCCGCTGGACTACCTGCGTTTTGTGCAGCAGGATAATGGTACCTGGATACCCGCCGCAGGCACGTTTGACACCTGGCCGGATGTTTTAAGTGAACTCAAGACGCTCGATCCCTGTTGCGGCTCAGGTCACTTTCTGGTTGCAGTCTTTTTGATGCTGGTTCCCATGCGTATGGAACTGGAGGGCTTGAGCCCTCGTGAGGCGGTGGACGCGGTCCTGCGCGAGAACATCCATGGTCTGGAACTGGACCAACGCTGCGTCGAGCTGGCAGCCTTTGCCCTGGCGCTCACCGCCTGGAAGTATCCGGGTGCGGATGGCTATCGCCTATTGCCGGGGCTGAATCTGGCCTGCTCGGGATTAGCAATCAGCGCAAAGAAGGAAGAGTGGATGGCTCTTGCGGGTGATGATACCAACCTGCGCCTAGTCCTGGAAGAACTCTATAAGCAGTTCAAAGATGCGCCGGTGCTCGGCAGCTTGATTAACCCGGAAACGAGCCTTGGCAAAGAATCGCTGTTTGAATTGAAGTGGGAAGAGGTTGGGCCGCTGCTGACAAAGGCGTTGGCAGGTGAGAATGATGATGAAAAATCTGAGATGGGTGTTGTTGCTAAAGGGATTGCAAAAGCAGCAACAATATTAATGAATAGATTTGATCTTTTGACAACTAATCCTCCTTATTTGGGTGAACGTAAACAGGATAAGATACTAAGAGACTTTTCGAGAAAAGCCTTTCACGAAGGAAGGTCTGATCTGGCTATGACTTTTCTTTTGAGAGGAGAGAAGTTTGTTAAGAAAGGCTCACAATGTCTAGTGGTTCCTCAAAATTGGCTATATCAAAGGTCTTATGAATCACTTAGATTAAAACTGTTATCAGAACAAAGAATAAGACTGATTAATCAACTCGGAGGGAATGCATTTGCAACACAAATAGGTGCAGATGTTTTGTTAATCATATTATCTACGGGGAATGATGTTTTTTCCGGAATTGATTCTACTAGCTATATAAGCCCAGAGGAAAAGTCTAAAAATTCATTGACTTGCAGACCGTACAAATTACAGGCGAAAAAACTGGAAGAGCACTCAGATGCAAGAATTACGCTACAGGATCGTGACCTAGAGTGTGAATTACTAGAAATCAATGCTTCGTGCTATGCCGGCATTCTTAACGGAGATACACCAAGATTTATCTGTAAATTTTGGGAAGTGACTAAGTTCATAGATAAATGGAGTTTTTTACAGAGTACGCTCAAAGACACATCATTCTTTGGCGGGCAGTCAGGTGTCATTCTTTGGGAAAATGGTTCTGGTCAATTAAGAACTTTGGCTATTGAGCTTAAAGAAAGGTTGCATGATGCTGACAGAAGAGGAAACCAAGCTTGGAATAAGAAAGGAATAACAATTAGCCAGATGGGTGAGCTTCCAACCAGTTTTTACCAAGGGGACTTTTTCGACAGTAATGTAGCTGTGATTATTCCAAAAAGTGACTCATTAGTCCTCCCTATTTGGACTTATTGTTCATCTGAAACTTTTAATGTCGAAGTCAGAAAAATTGATAAGAAGAAGAACGTAACCAATGCTACATTGGTCAAAGTCCCTTTCGATCTCGATCATTGGACCAAGATCGCTGAAGAGAAATATCCCAATGGCCTACCAAAACCCTATTCAAACGATCCCAGCCAATGGATCTTCCACGGCCATCCCTGCGGCTCAGTGGTGTGGGATGGAGAAGCAAAATGGACAGCGCAGGCCCCGTTGCGCAGCGATGATACTGTACTGCAAGTCGCCGTCGCCCGCCTGCTCGGCTACCGTTGGCCCGCGGAGTTAGATGTCAACATGAAACTGGCCGATGAACAGCGTGAGTGGGTGAATCGCTGTGAATCGCTGCTCTCTCATGTTGATGACGACGGTATTGTCTGTATTCCAGCTGTAAGAGGTGAGCAGCCGGCGGATCAGCGACTGGAGACACTGTTACAGGCCGCCTACGGTCATCAGTGGTCCATCTCTGTGCGCAATAAGATCCTGGAGTCTGCTGGGTGTAAGAACAAATCGGTGGATTTCTGGTTGCGGGAGAAGTTCTTCGCGCAGCATTGTAAACTGTTTCAGAATCGGCCTTTCATCTGGCATGTGTGGGATGGTTTAAAGGATGGCTTTGCCGCCCTGGTGAACTACCACCAGTTGGATCGTAAAAACCTGGAGCGCCTGCTCTATAACTACCTCCATGATTGGATTCGTACCCAAAAGCACGATCAGTCTGAAGGCGTTGATGGCGCGGGTGTGCGCCTGGCCGCTGCCGAGGGCTTGAAACGCCGGCTGGAGCAGATTCTTGAAGGCGAAGCGCCCTACGATATCTTCGTGCGCTGGAAGCCTCTGGATCAACAGCCCATAGGTTGGGAACCCGATCTCAATGATGGAGTGCGCATGAATGTTCGCCCTTTTATGACGGTTGAAGACATTGGCAAAAAAGGCGCGGGTATCCTTCGATCTAAGCCGAATATTCACTGGAAAAAAGATCGCGGTAAAGATGTCGCTTCTGCTCCATGGTACAGCCTGGGCCTGGAATACGGGGAGGGCGAAGGCGTCCGTATTAATGATCACCATCTCTCCATGGTGGAAAAACAAACTGCGGGCGATGGATAGGGGGATTTTGTGGCGGCAGTTATTGAAATATTAGTCGAAGAGGTACGCAAGGCGGGGAGATTTAATCCCAATGCCCAAGTTCCTCCAGTGGCGATATTGTGGACTGACAAAGAGCGACAATGGGAGCCTGTGCTGCCGCAATTGAGGGATGCCCTGCCTGAATTGTTTACGCTCGGAAGCTACGACCTCACCACTCGCACCGGGCCATCAATATGGCTGCGCTGTGTTATTGCCAACAGCCT
>JAUXDF010000100.1 GCA_030618505.1 Spongiibacteraceae bacterium
CTCATCCCAGCGATCAATAGCGGCAACGAGGCCTGGCTATGGCTGCCAACAGCCATCGTTTACCTGCTTATTCCCCTCATCGACACACTGCTTGGTGAAGACACAAATAATCCGCCTGAATCCGAAGTGCCCAAACTGGAAGCCGATAACTACTACCGGTTTATCACCGTTTTGTCAGTGCCGATGATTTTTATTGGTTTTTTTGCTGTCATCTTCTTTCTGGTCAATCATCAAGTATCCTGGATAGGCTACATAGCCCTAGTGATGAACGCCGGCTTTGTTAGCGGACTGGGTATAAATGTCGCCCACGAAATGGGCCACAAAAAAACCGGCATCGAAAAAACCAGCGCCCGCCTGGCATTAATCCCCTCCGGCTACGGACATTTTTGTATCGACCACAATCGGGGTCACCATCGAGACGTATCCACCCCCTATGATCCCGCCTCATCAAAACTGGGGGAAAGCATTTATCAGTTTACGCTAAGAGAAGTACCTGGCGTGTTTAAACGCGCTTGGCAGTTAGAAAAAACGCGCCTGTCACGCAAGGGAAAATCTGTCTATTCGCTAGAAAACGAAATCCTGATTAACTGGACGATGACCCTGGTACTGTTCAGCGCCATCGTATTACTGTTCGGTCTACAGTTGCTGCCTTTTCTGCTGCTGCAAGCCATGTTCGGCTACTTCCAACTGACCAGCGCCAACTACATCGAACACTACGGTTTATTGCGAGGAGAAGGAAGCAACAAACCTTACGAAACCTGTCAGCCCCACCACTCATGGAACAGCAATCACATCGCCTCCAACCTTATTCTGTTTCATCTGGAAAGACATTCGGATCATCACGCCCACCCAGCCCGGCGCTATCAGGCCTTGCGTCATTTCGACGATACACCGCAGCTACCCAACGGTTATTTTGGTATGTTTTTGGTCGCCTATATTCCGCCATTGTGGCGATACGTGATGGACAAACGAGTGCTGCAACTCAACGGTCCCGATCTGGAAAAGTCCAATTACCTGGATAATAAAAAAGAGCGGTATCGTGCGATGCTGTGTAGTAGCCCCCTCTCCCGCATGCAGTAGCCCCCTCTCCCGCTTGCGGGAGAGGGTTGGGGAGAGGGTAGAGCAGGTTGTAGCCCTTATAGTTAGCGGTTTCGCTGTGCCCTCATCCCAGCCTTTATATATGCCCGTTGTTTGGGTGCTCCCCAAGGAGAAGGGACTAAAAGCCATGATCCTGCTTAACTATGTCATTCCGCTCTACCCTATTGATGTGAAATCACATATTCCTTCAGCGCCTCATCCATGCGAGTCTGCCAGCCTTTACCGCCAGCTCGAAAGTACTCAAGCACATCGGGCGACAAACGAATAGTAATGCGCTCCTTGGTAACCTCCGCCTTTGGTCGCCCAACAGGGCGAAGTTTTTTAAACGCCTCGTCAGACAGTTCTACTGCATCAGCATCAGCAACAATGCCCGCATTAATCGCAATATCTTCTTCGTCAGTTGGCAGCTCGATTTGCCGCCCTGATTTAGTTTTCACGTACATAAGCTCTCACCTCGCGTTTATTAGCTTTTCACAGACTAATAACTCGACGCATTTCATCACGATCCGTATAAACCACACAATACAGTCGCACACCCATCAGCGCGTAGCCAATCATCCGTTTTTCACAATAATCACTGCGCTCATCCCTCACTGCACGCAAAGTGCCTCATTCAATGCTTCCGGCATCTGCCAGCGAAACGCCATGCTTTCTAATATTGGCAGCATCCTTGCCGGGGTCAAAATCAATCTCCATACTAATTAGTGTATGTACATTAAATCGGGAGATCAATAATAATTGTTTCCTTAAAGCTTACAAGGTGCGCATTGCCCTCTTTGACTCTAAAAACAAACCGCCAATTGCCAGAAACATTAATCGCTAAACCCCTCTTTAAGCAACCAGACCTAACGGTTTCCCCAAATTTTTGCCACTGCACGATCATTACCAAGCACACCCACGATAATACAAACAAAGCCAACCATCGAAAACACGCAGAGCGGAATAAGAAAACCAAAACCATCACCATGAGGAGCAACATAAGCCACAGCCGTCGCCAGACCAAAAAATAACAACCCCATCACAAGCAATATCTTGCGATTAAGCGGTTTGTAGTCGTAAGGCTCCGCCCCCTTTTCAAAGAGATTAAGAACGGGCCGAAATAATACTCGAAGAATCTTATTCATTTCATATAACCAATATTTTTCAGATAGTCTCTAACATTTTGATAAAATGATGATAGCGCTTTCAACAAGTTTCATCAGGGATTTCACTTGTTATAACGAGGCATTAAACCAGCTACCAGTATTTTCTGGTAGCAGTAAAAGAGGCATTCGATTATGAATCCGGGCACAGACGCTATATTTGGCTGCGCGGACGACTAAATTAGTAGCTAACGACAACCCCAACCGATATGGGGCAACTGATACGCTTGTGCCTTCATATCGATGGATAATAGACTGAGATGCACGAATGGACTCCTAGTGACAAAACACGACAGCCATATCATTAGATGATATACTAAGGAAAGTAAAGTGACTGTAGGCTCAGGCATTGAAAATCTATTAATGCTAGATGGTGAGGTAATCGAAGCTGACTCTGAGCTTGAATATTTTGCCCATTTCACAACAAGCAAGGTAGAGGTAAGTGAAGGAAGACCACATGGGATCAAGTACTCATTGACTCTGCATGACAAGGACAACGAGCGATTGATGGGTTTTGATAATGCCCATGCTTTTGAGGATAAACGGAGAAGAAAATTCTCCAAACACAGAAAACTGTCAAAGTGGGATCACAAACATAAATTGAAAGAGGTTTCAGTGATTAGCCCTTACGACTACGAAACGGCTGAAAAGCTGTTGTCTGATTTCTGGGTCGCAGTGGATGAAGCCATTAAACTGGACAAGCAGAGAGTTTAGAAAAATGAACAAATTAGTCATTGGTATGGCATCCAGCCAATTTATTAGACAGCGTACCATCGATATTGCTGCGGGCCGAGTTGTGCCCAAAAAGGGCGATCCGAAGATATGGGTGTCTTCCATGGAATCGATTGGCCGCCTCCTCAGCAAAGAAAATTACGCCATGATTGAAGCCATTCGCCAATACCGTCCACTGACCATATCTGATTTGGCTAAATTAGTTCATCGTGAGCAGGCTAACGTCTCTCGCACCCTCTCCCGCATGGCGGACTTTCATATCGTTGAGCTTGTAGAAACTAATGGCAAGAAACAACCGGTGGTGAATTGGGATCAGATAGTTATCGTGCCTGCCATGGCGGCATAGTCACTATGTTATATAAAGAAGCGGGGAACTCTGGGTTTATCATTAATAGCTATGCAGCTAACGAGAGAAGTTTCTCCCTCTCCCGCTTGAATATAGCCCCCAGAATCACAAAGAAAAAACAATCTTACCAAGACATCCATCGTTTTACAGAATCTTACCAATAGAATCTTACCAAGACATCCATTAATCTAGAATCTCGTTTTACCAAGACACCCATGATAGTAGTTGACAAAATCAGCGAAAGCTATATATTTATCCAGTAATGGAACCAGTAACACCAAACCCCACATCAAGGATGATTGTGATGCCCAAGCCACGAAAAGAATTAATCTCTCTGGATGCCACCCCATACTACCATTGCGTCTCGCGCTGCGTACGGCGTGCCTTTCTATGCGGAATAGATGGGAACGGCGTTAGCTTCGAACACCGACGCCAATGGATAGAAGACAAACTACTTTTCCTGGCCTCGGTCTTTGCCATTGATATTTGTGCTTATGCGATTCTATCCAACCACACTCACACAGTTTTACATGTTGACCGGGATACTGCGCTCAACTGGTCGATAGATGAAGTTATCAAACGCTGGCATCAAATCACAAAAGGTAACCCCCTTAGTCATCGCTACCTTCAGGATCCCTCCGCATTGTGTGCCGCTGAACTGGATGTCGTGAACAGCTGTGCCGAACTGTGGCGAATACGATTGATGGATATCAGTTGGCTTATGCGTATCCTTAATGAATCAACCGCTCGCAGGGCCAATGCTGAAGACAATTGTAGCGGCAGGTTCTGGGAAGGCAGATTTAAATCCCAGGCATTACTTGATGATCAGGCACTCGCAGCCTGTATGGCCTATGTTGATTTAAACCCGATCCGTGCGGGAATAGCAGAAATACCGGAAGAATCCAAGTACACCAGCATCAAAAATCGGTGCGAGAAAGCAGCATCGGCCTCTCAACCTAATCATCAAGACCAACAGGTAAAGCAGCTATTTCCCTTCGCGGGTAATCCTCGTAACGAAATACCTAAAGGCTTACCATTTCGCTTAACGGATTATCTGGAGCTTGTCGACTGGACGGGAAGAAGCATCCTCAACGACAAACGCGGAGCCATTGCCAACCACCTCCCAGATGTATTGCAGCGTTTACAGATTGATTCAAAACACTGGCTTTATCTCACTCAAAACTTCGAGAGTCAATTTAAAGGCTTGGTTGGCACCACTTTCCAGATAAAAAAGGCGGCAACCCTGCTCGGTTACCAACGTATGCCGGGTATTAGCCGGAGCATTCAGCTGACGGCTTAAGTTTCCTCGGTAAGATAAAACGTTGACTCCTTTCTGGAAGGATTCCTCGCGCCCTCAATTTCAAAATTTATCGATATCAATCAATAAATAAATTCACAAGAGATTTCATTTCACTAAGTCACACGCAAACACATTAGTTTTGGCAATATTACGAGGTGCTTTCATAAAACAATTTTAACCGTGGGTGTCTTATTTAGCTTTTAACCGTGGGTGTCTTATTTAGCTTTTATTTAGCTTTTACTTGGGTGTCTTATTTAAAGTTGTTATTTAGAGTTGTTATTTAGATTGCCTTTTTACGATCTCGTTTTACGACCTCAATGAAAGCTATTATTTTCTCGCATAAAAACAAACTGCCCCACCTCAGCCAACAATGGCGTTGCAATGATTCTATAACCCCCTGTTACCCATTTTTTATCACTGGCCAACTTTTCCAGATTTGCCAAACCAAAATAATTCAAAAAATTATTCAAGGTTCTCCAGCCGTAACAACGACTGACCTCATCCTCGGCAGTTGTGTAGGGTTTAGGATCAACCATATCTAGCAACGCCGGAAAAGCCTGAAGATAACAGCTCTCGTAAAAGCTAAATGGTTTCCAATCCCCTCCGTATAAGGTCAAAAGGTAGACACTAAAAAGCCACGACTGTTGAATAAAAGGATACTCAACGAAACCATCCCGATAAGACCAGTTAAATTTCCGACAATAGTTCTGCAACAGCAGCGGATAAAGCCCGACCACCCCGCCATTAGCCAGAAGTTGCCGGCATTTTTTTGTTAAAAACAAGCGCCCCTTGGACTTTCTCAACAAGCCAGACACCTCAAATAGCACCCGAGTAACATGCAAATCAAAAAAGTCCTCTTCCTTATTAACCTTCGTATAATGAAGAATATCATCCGAGGACAGATCCTGACGAAAGTCATTCGCCGCCTCTTTACACAGCTTTTGCGGCAAATTCCCCTTCGCCGTCAGCTTTAGTCCCTTCTCATCAATAGCCTCCACCATATACCGCGCCAATGTTAAAACCGGCGCTTGGGTATCAGCCGCAATACTGCCTGAAAAAACAAACAGCTCCGGAGAGTCAAAGGCAAAATGCAAAAGCCTGTGCATCTGATCCGGGGACAGACCGTGAAAGTCGTCATCTAACTGTTGATTTCTCTGCTGTATAAAGCCATCAACAAAACCCTGGGCCTCATCCAGCGAATCAAAATCTTGTCCAGACATCATATCAAACAGCTCATCATTCACCCCTGCCGCTTGGTTCTGGCAGCAGTGTTTGAATTTTTTACCGCTATCGCAGGGACAGGGATCATCACATCCGATTTTTTTCATCGTTTACCTTTATCATTTAGTTAAGCCGAACTTCGCCGGTTTTCCCCCTCTCCCGCTTGCGGGAGAGGGTTGGGGAGAGGGTAGAGCAATGTTGTAGCCCTTATAGTTAGCGGTTTCGCGGCGCCCTCATCCCAGGGAGAAGGAGCTAAAAACCGTGATCCGGCTTAACTAAGTGCCAAAAACCTCTCAGGCTGATTTTTGAACCCACATTATAAAATCACTCATCAACAGACTTTTTAGCGACTGCTTTTTTCTGACGCACGGCTTTCTTTATTTTCTGCACCGGTTCCTGCACCGACTCCAACTCACTCACCTTATTCTCTTCACTACCCTCTTCATTTTTCCCTGTTTCTTCAGCCTCGTCCTCGCCTTGCTCTTCTTCCTTCTGATGATGTATTTCTCGCTGTATCGTATTGTATTTCTGAAAGGTTGAAATACCCGATAGCACAGCCGTCAGCGTCGGCCCGACAACAGGAATAGAACCCAGCAGCGCCATATTGCCAACGCCAATACGATCAAGCAATGTGCCAATGCCCTGGGCTTGCAAATTATCTCGGGCACCATCAACTAGTACCAGCAACTCGTGCGGCTTTATCTCAAGTTGCTCAGCCGTTTTCGCAAGCTGCTCGACGGTTAGCGCAGACTCGCCTTTTTCAATTCTCGACCAGGTTGACTGCCCCAGACCCACCATCGCCGCAAATTCTGCCTGCCCAAACCCCCGCTCCTTACGCAACTGCGCAATGATATTACCGACTAGCGCCGGATAAGTCGTATTTCCACTGACAGATTGACTCGACATACTTTACATATCCACATTTATGCATATAATGCATAAATGCTCTTGTTAGATTAATGTTTATAGGGCATATTATAGCTCACAGCATAACATTGCAAAGCGGTGAACATACAAAAAGCACCTTCTTTGGGTAGCTAAAAACGATTATATCCTATTAATACATAGGCTTAGGAATTATCTCATGGACACAATCAATCTTTATGATTCACTCAAACCATCAAAGCTGCAAATGGGTATTTCTGCGCTCAACGGTTATATGGGCGATTCGCTTCAACGCAGTAATAGCCCCTTAAATATCAAAATGGGCTTCTACCACCAGAATCAACGCCTGAACCTTACACCGAACCAGCTGGAGCAGCTAAGCCCGGCGCCATCACCGAAAGTGGCGATATTTGTCCACGGCTTGTCTTCACATGAGCAGCTGTGGTCATACCCCCAGCAAACAGAGCAGAGCGCATCGCGTCTTTGCTATGGCAGCTTGCTGCTAAATGATTTTGCCTACACGCCCCTATACCTGCGCTTCAACAGCGGGTTACATATCTCGGACAACGGCCAATCATTTTCCTCCCTGATGGAGGATCTCATCAAAGCCTACCCAGTCGACATTGAACAAATCGTACTGGTCGGGCACAGTTTGGGTGGCCTGCTGATTCGTAGCGCTTGTCACTACGGTAAGCATCGGCAGTCCGACTGGGTAGAGCGTGTCTCCAAGGTATTTTATCTAGGCTCACCACATCTCGGTACGCCTTGGGAAAACAAAACAGACCGCTTATATGCGCGCCTATCACTTAGCGATCACCCCCTCGCTCGCAAAATATCAAAACTGTACGAAGCACGTAGCGCTGCAATTCGAGATTTACGCTACCCACATCTTATTGATGAAGACTGGCAACACCGCGGCGAACCCAAAGCGACTTCAATCCCCTGGTTAAACAACACCACCCATCATTTTATCGGTGCCACGATAACCCGCGACCCCGACCACCCTCTTAGTCGGGTGATGGGTGATGGCCTGGTACCGCTGCCCAGCGCACACGGCTATGGCGAATTACACACACTCGAAGATCAAACCACCGGCAATCAGAAATATTCCGCATTGCTATCGGGAATTAATCACCTGAGGCTGGCCCACACACATCAGGTTTACAAACACATCAAACACTGGATGGAGGACAACTATGCCCTGAGCCTTATGCACAGCTGAATTTAAAAACCAAGCAAAAAATACCACAGCGCAATGCATGTCAGCAGACTACCGTTATATCATTGCGTACAATGTTAAAAACACTTTGGAGAAACACCATGAAAACTGACAAACAAGAAGTAGCAAAACTGATTAAAGAAGCGGTTGATAAAGGCGCCACCACCGCAGAGGAGATTCATCGCTCCATCGCAGACCTTCCCATCACCGTATTGGAAAGCCTCGGGCTTGGGGATAAAACAACCCAGGAGGTAAAAAAAATACAAGACACCACGATTGGTGCAATTTACGAGCTGGTGCATGACATCAACCACCATGTTGCCGATTTGGCCACAGACATCATCAGTAAAGTGCAAACCGAGAAAGACGAGCAACAGACATCGGATAAATCTTAAACCGATCTATTGCTGTTAGCCTGTAGATCAACGGTACTGTGAACACGATAACTATTTCCAACAGTCAGAGTATCCGTTAATCTGCAGGCATAGCCATCCACATCCATTTAGCATGAAGAGGATAGGTTTTTGATGCTGGGGCGCAGCAATGAATTGCGAATGCTCATGGTATGCCATTGTGAGCGCAGTGCTGGTAAATTCATAAGAATCATCTCGGCTCGCAAAGCAACAAATAGCGAGTGTAAGTATTACAATGGTGGATCACTATGAAAGAAGAATATAACTTGTCCAAAATGAAATCTCGTAAAAATCCTTATGCCTCCAAGCTCAAGAAGCCAGTAACTATAAGGCTGAGCGAAGATGTCATTGGTTACTTTAAGGATATGGCAGAAGAAAATGGAGTTCCTTACCAAAGCCTTATTAACCTCTACCTTAGGGATTGTGCTGCTCAACACAGAAAGGTTGATATCTCTTGGCAAACCAAGCCTTAATCGGGTAGCCGGATCTCTCTAACCTCCATCTACCACAACACCCTGCATGCCAATGCCATTAACTTAAGGATATTCTTAGGCCCGTAGCCGTGATTGAGCTGGCGAAATCAAGGGGGTTACTGGATTAATTCCCGGATTTCGCAAGCTCAATACAGGCTACAAGGTGCTTATCGTTGTTAAGTTAATGGCATTGCCCTGCATGCGAATCCGCACAGGGCGTGTCATTCAGAAACAGTGAAGCTTGATCCAACCATCACGCAGTGCATAAATCCCC
>JAUXDF010000247.1 GCA_030618505.1 Spongiibacteraceae bacterium
TCATCAAAGGGGTTGGTTTCAGTTACGTTTAAGCCAGCGGCACGCATTGTTGATAAGACTTCATTCGCAGCAGATGACATATTAATAGCGCGGTATGCGCCTGCCAATCGGCCTGCAGCGACAACTGATGCGCTATCAAGCAATTCTCTCAAAAGTACGGTGCGATTTGCAGAAGGCAACGCGAGCGCTATTTCTTGTGGTTGGCGACGGTAGTAGGCCGGCCCAACTTTTAGTAATGCACTTTCTAAAGAGTGTATTCGTACGCCCTCATGTAATGGCGGGGCTTGGGGTGTTTGAGTAGCAGTAAATAGGGACAGACTTAAGCTGCGAGGAAGTTGAATCACTCTGTTTACTTTTCTGGTGTTGCCTATGAGGAGTTGAGCGGGAAGCACGTTACAGCCGGTATGTAAATCAAGCGATTGTTCAGCAGAGACAATGTAGTCATCACCAAGATGTTCTTTAAGGTATTGGTCGATAAATGCCCAGTAGGATTCATGCCACAGTACTGATGTGCCGGAGTCTGGATTACTCATATCGGCATCCAGCAGATACCATCCTCGTATGATGGGCTTCAGATAGCCCTCTTTCTTAAGCAAGGTAACCTGTTTTTCTTTCATTGAGCGGCTTTGGACAATATTTTGAATAGCAGCTTTTGAGGCAGTATCCAATGCATCCGCCAGTATTTCATTAGCCTGCTTTGCCATGATTGGTTCCTCTACCGGTAAGTAAGCTGCATGATCATATGATCATGGGTTAGCAGATTATTAATTCATAGTTTAGCAGATTACAAGCTCATAGTTTAGCAGATTTTCAGCCATTTATTAGCGTATCTTGAATGCTGAATATGTGACAGTGCATATAGTAGTCACGAAAATCAGGCCTAACGGTATCGAGAAAGAGTTTTACCTCCTCAAGGGTAAATGGTTGTATGTTGGTCCGTGGCACCTTTAATGGTTTGATGTCTCGCCACGGCGAGGTAAACTCAAACCGGTCAGCCGCTTCACGTAAAATCTGGCGTAGTGGCATCAAAATATGATTGATTCGGTCTGTCGAGAGATTTGCATTTTTTCGGCTTTTTACTTTGGCGAGTGACGAGCGAAATTGCAGTATCTCCGGTTTCGTGATGTGGCTGACCTCCCTGTCGCCAAATTCCGGAATTAGATACAGCGTTATGATGCGACTGACGGTATCGTAGTGCGATGCGCGCCATTCGATCTGTTTTTCCTCCAGCCACTGCTGCGCAAATTCTGCAAAAAATGGTGTACCTGCTCTGAGTTGTTTTAGTTGCCTCTCCTGTCTCCCAAACTCGTTTGCACGTGTGCTGTTGGGGAAATACTTGATGTATTCGAATGTGCCTAAAGTGATTTCAGCCTCAATTCGTTTAAGGATGGTTTCAAGTCGGCGGCGATTTGGCGCGGTATTATCCAGTCCGGTTTTTTCTCGGCATCGTTTTCCTTTATAGCGAAAATCGAAGAAGAGTTTTCCTGCTCGGTTTCTGATGGAAGCCATTGTGTTATCCCTCCTACTGAATGCTGGCGATGAGTGAATCAATACCGTTCCCGGCAATCATGTCCTTCTCCACCTGCTCCCAGATAAAAAGTATTTTTCGCCCACCAAAGGGTTTGAAATAGTGAATGCCCTCAAGCAGTACGCTATCTTTTAGGCGTTCTCGAATAGTTCGTGGGTCGTATTTGATACGGGCGGCTAGTTCATCTGTTGTTAAATATGTGTTTGAGATTGTCATTTCTAATTCCTCTTTGTGGTTGAGATTCCATAATATGAGGGTTTATAAATATGCAAGTTTGGAGAGTTGAGCAGGGGGAAATAGTTTCGTGATGCGATTTATAGTGAGATTTTATGCTGTTGCGTGTGAGCTAAAGTGGACTTAACTTAATTGAAACCGAGGTGCTTACTCAAGAGAGCCATTATTGAATAACCCTCTCGGCTGTGCGAATATATGCATCACATAAAATAAATTACATGCAGAAGAAAAAAAGTTATTAAAAATGGCCGATATTCTTGTTTCATGGGTTGGTAATGCGGACATAAAGGGCTGCACAGAAGACGCGCTGACGGGTCCTCTGGTTAGCGTTTTACGGTTTCAATCATTTAAGTTTGTGTATCTGCTGCATAATCAGTCGCCTGATCTCGTACATGCCTGTGTGTCAAGGCTCAAAGAGGGCGTCGATGCTGAATTTGTCGTCACTCACGCAGAGCTTGAGTCGCCTATCCATTTTGCTGATATATACAAGTCCCTTGATTCGGTGTTGTCGCAAGCTGTCCAGCAGCATCCCAGCTCCCAGCTACACATACAGTTAACCTCCGGTACCCCTGCTATGACCTCGGTTTCCATCCTCACCGGTAAAACCAAATATAAGGTCAAGTTCCTCCAGTCATCATTGGAGCAAGGTGTCCAACTGGTAGACCTGCCTTTTGATATTGCTGCTGATTTTTTACCCTCGGTAGCTGATGCCCTCGATGACCGCTTAACTCGCCTTATTTCCGCCGAAGCACCATCAACGGCCGAATTCGACAACATCATCACCCAAGATCCTCAAATGCTACGCCTTAAAGAGCGAGCAGCCATCCTGGCTCAAAGAGAAGTCCCCGTATTAATACACGGCGAGACAGGCACCGGCAAAGAGTTATTTGCCCGTGCCATTCATAACAGTAGTGGTCGTGCTAAAAAAACCTTTCTTTCGCTCAACTGTGGTGCCATCCCATCAGAGCTAATAGATAGCACCTTGTTTGGTCACATAAAAGGAGCCTTCACGGGGGCTGCTTCATCAAAACAAGGCGTTTTTGCTAAGGCTGATGGAGGCACATTGTTTCTTGATGAGTTTGGGGAACTACCGCTTGATGCACAAGTACGTTTGCTACGCGTTTTGCAGGATGGCAGTTACCTCCCTGTAGGCTCAAGCCAGGAAGAAGTAGCCGATGTTAGAATCATTGTTGCTACCAATAAAAACCTGGGCGAAGAAATTGCAGAAGGGCGCTTTCGAGAGGATCTCTTTTACAGAGTGGCGATCGGTGTTATTAACCTTCCGCCATTACGACAAAGGCAGGGCGATAAATGGTTGTTGGCTGAATACTTGATGGAGCAAATCAATCGGCAAGCGGCTACCCAGCCAGGATACAGGGATAAGAAAATTTCTGCTGGCGCAAATAAAATTATTCTAAACCACTTATGGCCTGGCAATGTGCGAGAGCTACATGCCACCTTATTGAGGGCATCACTTTGGGGCTCCGGCAATAAAATATTAGAGAGTGATATCAACGAGGCCATGCTGGATACCCCTCGGCACAGCCAGCAGGTATTGGAACGCGATATCTCTCAAGGTGTCGATATAAATGATATATTACGAGAAGTTAGCATCCATTACATTGAGCGAGCAATAGCAGAATCTGCTGGTAGTAAGACCAAGGCGGCGGAGTTATTAAACCTAAAGAACTACCAAACCTTGAACAATTGGATGGAAAAATACGGCATAAAACAATAATCGAACACAAATTGGCACAGCCCCTGCAGTAAGGGGTATATGGACAGAATAGTATTTATGCAATCAAAAAACTTTGAGTTCCTTCGTTTACACAACGAAGCATTGGCCAACCTGGGTGGTTTAGCCGAGGCTGTCTTATTTGTAGATCCCGGTAGTGCACTGACCCGACTGCGAAGCTTTGCCGAAGAATTAACCAAATCTATTTATAAAGAAGAGCGCCTTCCTCGCCTGCCACGCGCTAGTTTTCATGATCTGATCAAAGATCGCGTATTTGAATCCAGCGTAAACCGCTCGCTCACCCATCAAATCAACTTTCTGCGTATCAATGGTAATGATGCTGCCCACGGTGCAGGGGGTGAATTGCGTAACGCTCAAATGGCGATGGGTACAGCACATCAACTTGGCATATACCTGGCCATCAAATACTACTGCATCAAAAAGGCAGATATTACCGCCTTCAAAGATATCGAAGATCCAAGAGCCGAACTCAAGCAGCTCAAAAAATCAGTTGGCGATTACAAATCTGCCCTCAACCAAAAAGCAGAAGAAGTCGATAAGCTCATCGAAGAGCTGGATGTAACCCGCGCCAAAGCACAAGAGAAGCTTGCAACGCCTAGCACTGAAGAGCAGCAGCGCAAACAGCAAGAGAGCCAAGGCGTTGCAGACTCATTGCAGTGGGATGAAGCCAAGACCCGCGCTTTACTGATAGATGCCATGCTCAGTCAGGCAGGCTGGGATGTAAAAGACCCCAAGCAGGTTGGTATCGAGTTTGAAGTTGACTATCAAGACACCGCTTCCGGTAAAGGTCGCGCTGACTATGTTCTATGGAGTGATAATGGTCAGCCCCTAGCTGTTGTTGAAGCAAAAAAATCAGGACAAACCAGCCTGCAGGCGGGAAGAGAACAAGCTCGCCTCTACGCAGAGTCGCTGGTTAAAATGGGTTACGACCGCCCAGTCATTTTCTATACCAACGGATACGAGACTTTCATTTGGGACGATGCACAGTACAACACCTATCGCCCCATTTATGGTTATTACAGCAAGGACAGCCTGGAATACCTGATTTACCAGCGCCATTATCGAGAACCAAAGCTAGAGCAATTTAATCCAGATACCAAAATCGCCGGTCGCCCCTACCAAATTGAAGCGATTAAAACGGTGGCAAGTCACTATCAAAATCAACGCCGTAAAGCGCTAATTATGCAAGCGACAGGCACCGGTAAAACCCGTGTTGCTATTGCACTCAGCGAGTTACTTCTGCGAACAGGTTGGGGTAAGCGGGTATTATTCCTGTGCGATCGTAAAGAGTTACGTACACAGGCGGATGAGGCATTTAAAGAACACCTGTCCAGTGAGCCTCGTTGTGTGATTGGTGAAACCAACGATATTGATCAGTCAGCGCGTATCTATATTTCAACATACCCTGGCATGATGAATCGCTTTACACAGCTCGATGTGGGTTTCTTTGATCTGATTATTGCTGATGAATCTCACCGTAGTATCTACAACAAATACCGCGATTTGTTTGATTACTTTGATTCCCTGCAATTAGGTCTTACGGCTACACCAGTAAAATTTGTTAGCCGCAATACCTATGAAATGTTTGATTGCGATAAAACTGACCCCACCTTCGAGTTCGGTCTGGATGCAGCTATCAACAACGAACCACCATACCTATGTTCATTTCGGGTAAAAGATCACTCCACCGAGTTCCTGCGCCAAGGCATTCATTACAACGACCTCAGTGATGAACAAAAGCAAAAGCTGGAGGAAGACCTGGGTTTAGAAGAAGCCCAAAGAACCACCATAAAGGGCAAAGACA
>JAUXDF010000137.1 GCA_030618505.1 Spongiibacteraceae bacterium
GGAAATTGAAAGGGATTTTTCATAAGGCTGTATTTGCAACACCGGCAAAATACCCGGAGCAGTAATGTCCGGCAATGGTTCTCTACTATCAGTAAGTACCCGTCTCAGCGCGAAGGCCAGTGGAAGCCGTTTAATAGAAAGTGGTTTCACCGCTTATTTTTCAGAAAACCACAGGATATTGATGCGGTTTTTGCTGGCTAGCCAAAATGGCCTCAAGTGACATATCAGGTGATATTACGAAACTTATTAGCCGTAATGTTGACCAATAATACTCACAGGCAGGTAAAATGCTTTCACATCTTCTTAGCCTACTACGTGAACTTTAATTCGAACTGTGAGATATTATCAGTATAAATTAATAAACTGATCTAAACTTGGTTCATTCCTGCCTGAGTTTTTGTATCAGGTTATTTCCAGAACTCACAAGCCCTAAGCAGAGCTTATATATGGCATTAACTATTCATCCTAAGCTATTATTATTAATAGCGTTTACAGCATCATCATTTTGCTATGGAGCCGTACACTCCACTAATGAGGACAGCCTTTCCCCGACTCGCGATCAGTCAATCACTGGTATCGAAGTTGTTAATCAGCTTTCCAAACGGCATTATCTCGACATACGTTTAAATGATGAGCTCTCCAGCCGTTTCTTTGACCAGTATTTAAACAACCTTGATGCAAATAGAAGCATTTTTCTGAAACAGGATATTGATGAATTTGAACAATATCGTTTTCACCTGGATGACTCCCTGAAAAGAGGTAACCTTAGCCCCGGTTATCATATATTCAATCGCTATCGTCAAAGGCTTACCGCCAGACTTGAAACTGCTGTCAAGACACTGTCCCAGCAAATCGACGACTTCGATTTCAGCAAGGATGAACAAATAAAGCTCGATCGAAAAGACTCTCCATGGCCAAACTCAAGTACTGAGGCTGAAGACCTGTGGCGTAAGAATATCAAAAACTCTGTATTGAATTTGCGTATAGCGGGTAAAGAAACTGAAAAAATAAAGGAGCTTTTGAGTAAGCGGTACAAAAACCAGCTTTCACGTATCAAGCAGCTTAATAATGAAGATGTTTTCCAGCTTTATATTAACTCCTTAACCCAGCTCTACGACCCCCATACTAGCTATCTTTCACCCAGAAGCTCTGAAAACTTCAATATTAATATGAGCCTGAAATTAGAGGGCATCGGCGCGGTATTGCAAAGAGAAGATGACCACACCAAAGTAGTCAGACTGGTTCATGCAGGGCCTGCTGATAAAAGTGGCCAACTACAACCCGCCGATCGAATTATTGGTGTTGGCCAAGGTAAAACCGGCGCTATCGAAGACGTTATCGGCTGGCGTCTTGATGAAGTTGTACAGTTAATTCGCGGCAAGAAAAACACCACTGTTCGCCTTGAGATAATTCCCGTTGATGCAAAGTCTGATGTAAATACCAAAATCATCCATATCGTTCGAGATGAGGTCAAACTCGAAGAACAGTCAGCGAAGAAAGAAATTATCGAAGTACTTGATAACAAAAACCAGTTACATAAGGTTGGCATTATTGACGTCCCTGCATTTTATATAGATTTCGAGGCCTTGCGTCGTCGAGATCCAAACTACAAAAGCACCACCCGTGATGTCCACAGATTGCTAAATGAGCTTATGGAAGAAGGGGTTTCGGGCATTATCATTGATCTTCGCGATAACGGTGGAGGCTCCCTGAAAGAGGCCAATGAACTCACCGGCCTGTTTATCGATTATGGCCCTACCGTTCAAATTCGCCATGCCAGCGAGAGAATATTCAGAGAGCAAAAGCTTTCCAGCACTCCCTATTATGACGGCCCACTGCTGGTACTGATTAACCGCCTGAGCGCATCGGCTTCAGAAATTTTTGCCGGTGCGATGCAAGATTATCAACGTGCAATTATTGTCGGCGGACAGTCCTTTGGTAAAGGCACTGTTCAGTCTCTTTCCCCCCTGCGCCAGGGGCAACTAAAGCTGACTGAATCCAAATTTTATCGAATTTCCGGAGATAGCACACAACATCGTGGCGTAGTGCCTGACATCAACTTTCCAAGGCTTTATAACGTCGAAAGGGTTGGAGAGAGTGCGCTTGACGATGCTCTAGAGTGGGATCAAATAAATTCCGTCCGCCACCGTAAATATTTTGATATTCCCAATGTACTGGCTGGACTGCAGAAAAACCATACTAAAAGAACAGATATAGACCCTGACTTCCAGTTTTTAAAAGATCAAATTCAGTTCAAAAAAGAGAATGGCAACAAGGACTTTGTTTCCTTAAATGAGAGCATACGTAAAAACAAAAGTGCACATACCAAACAACAAGCACTAACACTTGAAAATAAACGCAGAAAAGCGAAAGGCCTTGATTTGTTAGCATCCATTGAGGATCTAAACAAAGATGATGCCGAGAAAACAGAGAAGGACAAGGAAGATCAGAAAAACAAGGATGACAATGATGATATATACCTAAGCGAAGCTGGGCATATTTTGGTTGATGCTATTAAGCTATTCCGACAAGAAATGGCGAGCAACCCATAGTGCTTATTGTACTGGGCGAACCAGGTGCTTGGTTCGCCGCCCCTGCGCAGTGAAGGCTACACAGGTTCCCTCATCGTGACAAACTCTTCTGCCGCCGTTGGGTGGATTCCAATGGTGGCATCAAATATCTCTTTTGTTGCCCCTGCTTTTATAGCAATCGCAATACCCTGAATGATCTCTCCAGCATCAGCCCCCACCATATGGGCGCCAATAACCTTATCGCTCGCCTTATCAACAAGCAGTTTCATAAAGGTTTTTTCCTGATTGTTTGTCAGGGTATATTTTAAATGCCGAAAGGAGGAAGTATAAACAAGTATGTCGCTATAGCGCTCCTTAGCCTCTTTTTCCGTCAGGCCAACTACCGCAATATTAGGTTGCGAAAATACCGCCGTCGCAATATTTTCATAATCCATCACTTTCTCTTGTGCATTAAACTGATTAGCCGTAAAGACCATCGCCTCAGCCAAAGCAACCGGTGTTAATTCAGGCCCCCCGGTCACATCGCCCAGTGCAAATATAGAGGACTCATCGGTTTGGAATTGATCGTTAACAACCAGCGTACCATCATAGCGTATTTTAACATTGGTATTTTCAAGCCCGAGGTTTTCGGTAAGTGCACGCCTTCCGGTGGCATACAGCACGTAATCGCACGCGAGAGTTTCACCATTGGACAGATGGCACAGGAAACTATCGGCCATCTTCTCAATCTTATCAACGGTGGTATTATGGAGAATATCAAGGCCTTTACCGGCATATTGCTCAGTGGCAAAATCAGCCACCTCGTCATCAAAATGCCGTAAAATTTTATCACCACGATAAACCAGCCGGGTTTCAACACCTAGGGCATTAAAAATACCGGCGAATTCCACGGCGATATATCCTCCCCCGACAACTACGGCCCTTTTGGGGAGCTGTTCAAGATAGAAAACATCATCCGAAACTGAGGTGTATTCACTGCCGGGAAAGTCGGGCACAAAGGGTTTACCACCAACGGCGATCAGGATTTTTTTCGCCGTAACGGATGTCCCATTAATACTGATCGTATGCGCATCAAGGATTGTTGCACGACCATCAAAAAGCTTAACGCCTGAGCTATCAAGCAAATTCCCATAAACATCGTTAAGCCGGCTAATCTCCTTGTTTTTGTTTTCAATAAGCGTTGGCCAGCTAAATTTTGCCTGTTCTCTGGACCAGCCAAAACCCTCGGAATTTTCAAAATCTTCAACAAAGTGAGAAGCGTAGACAAATAACTTTTTAGGAACACAGCCGATATTGACACAGGTACCGCCAAGGAAACGCTCCTCAGCAACCGCGACCTTGGCACCATAGAAGGCAGCCATGCGACTGGCTCTAACACCACCGGAACCCGCACCGATAACAAACAGGTCATAATCATAATCAGGCAATTTATAATCCCTCGCAGATTCAAATAACAAATAGCGCTACTCGAACTGAGCCAAGTAAAGGGCGAGCAGGCGAAGGGAGCATACAGTTTATAGAGATTCAATAAAAGGGGTCATTGAACGAGGGGCTACACAGCATCAACTAGACACACACACTGCAGATTGACGGTTTTATACCTTTACGCTAAACCCCCCACGCTTGCGTCGGTCAGCAGGAAGGCGCAGCTCTACAAAGGGTGGCTTTCCCTTTCGACTGCGGCGTCGATCAGGGTTTCTTCGCCTTTCAACGCCACTCCAGTGAGTACGTGAACTGGCGGCATCTACCGTACGAGCGCCCGTCCGCTTGCGGGTGGCCGCAAGCGTAGCGCTATCATCCTGTGGTAATCGACCCGGTTTTATCAAGAAGTCCATACAAAGCTTCCCCCTGCAATCATCAAATAAAGCAAACTATGTATAATTAATCGGCAGTTATAGCACAAACTTTAATCGCCGATCAAATTATATTCAATTTACTCATATGATCTAAGACCCGCAGGAAAGAATACGCTGGATAATCGTAGATGGAAAAAGCTAAAGCGCCTTCTGGCGCTTTGTCCTCCGAATAAGCTCCGGATATCGAATAAACTTACCCCGGCTCGGGATGAAACCAAGCTAGCTCAGCGTGCAAAGAGACAACTTCCCCAACAATAATCAAGGTAGGCGCTTTCACCTCCTTTGCCAGAAGCACTTCAGGCATGGTTTTCAGCGTGGCGGTATAAACTTTCTGTTGATGGGTCGTTCCCTGTTGAATCAACGCGATTGGAGTGTCTTCACTTCGACCGTGGGCAATCAGCTCCTTGCAGATAGTGGGCAGCCCTTTCAGCCCCATGTAAAAAACAACCGTCTGGTCAGAATCAATTAGCTCGTCCCAATTAAGGTCATTGGTATTATCTTTTAGGTGGCCGGTAACAAAGCGAACAGATTGTGCGTAATCACGATGCGTTAGGGGAATACCGGAATAACTGGCGCAACCGGAAGCTGCAGTGATGCCCGGCACAACCTGGAAAGGAATCCCCTCCTTCGCCAAACCTTCAATCTCTTCACCGCCGCGTCCGAAGATAAAGGGGTCACCACCCTTTAAGCGAACAACACGCAAGCCCTCTTTTGCATACTTGATCAGCAACTGATTAATTTCTTGCTGTGGTACAGAGTGATGAGAACGTTTTTTGCCTACATAAAGCCTTTCAGCTTCTCTTCGTGTCAGGTCAACAATTTCAGGCGCGACTAGGCGATCATAAAGTACGATGTCAGCTGACTGCATCAATCTCAATGCACGAAAAGTTAGCAAATCCGGGTCACCAGGACCTGCACCAATTAAATAGACTTCACCCACCGCGTTGTCGGCGTCAGATTCTGACAGTTGTTTTTCGAAAAGCGTTTTAGCATCCTGCTCCCGCCCCGCAAGAACCATCTCGGCAACAGGCCCCTGTAAGGTTTTTTCCCAAAATAAACGCCGGCCTTTCATTGTGCTGAATTTATCTTTAACACTGTCTCGAAATTGACCGGCGAAAGTTGCCAACTTGCCATAAGCCATTGGCACCATGGATTCAATTCTCGAGCGCAGCAGTCTTGCCAAAACCGGCGATTTGCCACCACTGGACACCGATAAAATAATCGGTGAGCGATCAATTATTGAGGGTAAAATAAAGCTGCACAGTTCCGGATTATCAACAACGTTAACAGGCAGGTTTTTCTGTTTTGCCTGTTCGGATACCTGTCTGTTTATTAGGTCGTCATCGGTTGCGGCTATCACCAGAATCTTGCCATCAAGATCCTCTGAAAGGTAATTTCCTATACGGCAACTACCACCACTTTGACTGACGTAGTCTTTGAGTTCCGGGCATACATCAGGGGCAACCACATCAATAATCGCACCGGCCTTAGCCAATAGTGAAGCCTTTCTTTGGGCAATTACACCACCACCAACGACAAGGCAGTGCTGATTTTTAAGATCAAAATAAAGCGGCAGGTAATCCATAATATCAATCGTATCAGCAGTTAATTTTTTCAACACCACCCATCAAGGGGCGTAGTACTTCAGGCACAGTGATACTGCCATCGGCATTTTGATGGTTTTCCAATACCGCGACCAAGGTACGACCAACAGCAAGCCCTGAACCATTAAGGGTATGAATTAGCTCAGGCTTGCCGGTTTCAGGGTTACGAAAACGTGCCTTCATCCGCCGCGCCTGATAATCACCAAAGCTACTACAGGACGAAATTTCTCGATAAGCATCTTGCCCAGGCAGCCACACTTCCAAGTCATAGGTTCGTTTCGCAGAAAAACTCAGGTCACCACCACAGAGAATAACCTTGCGATAGGGTAATTCCAGTTTTTGTAAAATTGCTTCCGCATGCCCGGTTAGCTCTTCAAGCGCCTGCGCTGAATCATCCGGATGAACCATTTGCACCAGCTCTACTTTTTCAAACTGGTGTTGTCGAATTAGCCCTCGGACATCACGGCCATAGCTTCCCGCTTCACTACGAAAACAGGGGCTATGACAGGTGAATTTTAAGGGCAGTTTATCGAAGCCCCGCTTATCATTATTATCCACGATAGTGTCACGCAGAATATTGGTAACCGGCACTTCTGCAGTGGGAATCAGGTAATAGTTGCTCTCCCCTTCCAGCTTGAACAGATCTTCTTCAAACTTGGGTAACTGACCCGTGCCTCGCAGCGACTCGCTGTTGACCATGTAGGGAACGTAAATTTCCTGATAGCCATGCTCGTTGATATGCGTATTGAGCATAAATTGCGTCAAGGCTCTATGCATAGCAGCCATCTGGCCACGCATCACGGTAAAACGCGATCCCGTCAATTTACTCGCCAGATCAAAGTCGAGCTCATGCTTGACGGCACCAAGATCAATATGATCTTTGATTTCAAAATCAAAGTTTCTGGGCTTGCCCCAGGTGAACACCTCGCGGTTTGCACACTCATCAGCACCTTCTGGAACGCAGTCATCAGGGGTATTTGGAATGTGCATTAAAAGTTCTTGAAAATCATGTTGAACCTGGCGGGATTCATTTTTAAGATCATCCAGGCGGGCATCAATTTCTTTCAAAGTATCGTTGACGGTTTGTTTGGCTTCATCAACTGGCGTGCCATTTCTAACCAGCTCACCGATTTGCTTGGAGGCCTTCTTTCTTTCGGAAAGAAGCTGCTGGGTTTCAATATCGGATTGCTTACGCTTGGCATCCAGAAATTTGAAAGCCTCGAGATCAAGTTCGTAGCGTTTTTTCTGCAGTAGCTGTTTTACTTCATCGAGGTTATCTCGAAGGTATTTTGCATCTAACATTGTTAATTTATTACCTTAAATCAGAAAGTACGTGTTAATGATATCGCAACTCCAGCGGCGAATATGCATAAAACCACACTGGCGATGATATATAGGGCGGCAAGTCCTGCATGTCCATTTTGTATATAGTGAATCGATTCGAGTGAAAATGTTGAAAAGGTGGTAAATGCGCCGAGAAAGCCGATGATAAAAATATTGCGCCATTCGTGATGCAGGTAAAGCTTTTCAACAATCAGCACATACATAACACCAATCAGAAACGAGCCGATTATATTAACAGCCAGCGTCCCGAGATGTAATTTGCCAGGCATCGCTGCATTAATAAAATTAACCATCCAGAACCGGCACAGGGCACCCATTGCACCGCCGACTGCTATAAATACTAACTGTTGCATTATACTCTCTTATGCGTTCTTCGGTAATGTAGCCTTGTAAGGGTGCGGCTCCCGCACATTTATTGGTGCGGGGGC
>JAUXDF010000400.1 GCA_030618505.1 Spongiibacteraceae bacterium
CACCCAGGATGATAAATTAGTGGATGGTCTGGTTGTCAGTGACAAAGCGCCGCGTGTCAGCAGCTTTCATCAGGAAACGGTGGATGCACTAATGGGTATCATTTCCTCGGCAGGTTTACGTTCAAGCGAGGCGCTGAATCGAACGCATATCTATCGGCGTGTTAGTCAGCAGGAGATCAAGCGTTATGATGAAATTTTCCCTTACGTGAACAGGGCTTGTTTGTTGGGGAGCGCTTATCCCGAGAGTTTTTCCCAAGCGATGCAGGAGGCAACGGCGGATAGTTTTACTGCGCTGCATAGTTTTGCGCTTTATGATTCAGGGCTTAAGGAGATTGTGATCTAAATCTCATTCCTTTTTATAACTTTCTGTTATTTTCCTTGGCGCAATATACAACTAAGGAGAATTATTGTGAAAGGAATCAAACGGCGCATGGTTGCGCTATCTGTATTGTCGACTCTGGCTTCCTCTGCCTGGTCTTTACCTGTCTTTTTTAACGAAATCCACTATGACAATAGTAGTCGTGATTATAATGAAGCGATTGAAGTTGCCGGTCTTGCCGGAACGGATTTAAGCGGATGGCAGCTATTGTTGTATAACGGTAACAGCGGAGGCGTGTATAGCACGGAAGACTTGTCTGGGGTGATCGCTGATCAACAAAACGGCTATGGTGTTTTGTCCTTCGAGCTTGGAGGTATTCAAAACGGCTCCCCCGATGGCTTTGCACTGGTCGATGGTGGCGGTGATGTAATGCAGTTTTTGAGTTACGAAGGTGTCTTCGAGGCAACAGCTGGCGCTGCTTTAGGTATGACGAGCACCGATATTGGTGTTTCAGAGGACGGTGCTACGACGGATGATTTTTCCCTGCAGCTTGGGGGTAGCGGTCAAGACTGGATGGATTTTAGCTGGTCTGCTGATCTTGCCTCCTTTGGTGATGTGAACGAGGGGCAGTTCTTCCCTGCACAGCAAAGTAGTGATCCGGTGGCTGCTGTGCCTGAGCCGGGTTCGTTACCTTTATTTGCGATGGGCGCTGTGCTGCTGGCTTGTCGTCGTTTGCAGAATAATAGAAAAATGTAATGGCATAGAGCGATAGTAAAAACGGGGCTTAGGCCCCGTTTTTTCTAACTGTTATTTACCTGCTGCTGTACGCATTTCCTGGTATAGCTTCTGATAATAGGGGAGGCACTCCTTCATTGCCTCCGCGGTAGTATAAGGTGGCTCGTAGCCAAGATCTCGCCTTGCCTTATCAATACTGAAATAATTATTGATGGCAATACGTTCAACTGCCAGTGGAGGAACCGGAGGCTCCGGGAAGCCAAAACGAAAATGCAGTGCTTGCCAGATTATCATGATAAATTTAATCAGTGGTGCAGGCACCTTCATGCGGGGGAAATTCTCACCGACAGCTTCAATGACCGGGCGTGCAAAATCAAACATATTTATTGGGTCGCCGTCATTAATAAAGAAGGCCTCGCCAGGTGCAGTGCCTCCTTCATAAAGATGTTCTGCTGCCAAAATATGGCCATGAATTAGATTGTGTACATAACTGTTATCGAGTTTTGCGTCACCCATGCCAACACGCGCTTTCAGTAAGCCTGCAATCATCTGGTCAAAGAATTGCTTGAACATGGTTTTGTCGCCTTCCCCCCAGATGCCACTAGGGCGGATCGAGCAGGTATATAAACCCTCGATACTGTTTTGAGCTAATACCCACTTTTCTGCAACGACTTTTGTTTCTGTATATAGATCGTTAAAGCGCTCAGTGTAAGGTAGCTGGGCCTCAGTGCCGTTGGTGATGGGCTTGCCGCCGATGACAACGCTGTTACTTGCGGTATAAACAAAACGTGAAACACCCGCTTTGCGAGCAGCGATAAGTAAGTTTTTAGTGCCTTCTACATTGATTGCGTAGGAGCGGTCACGGTATTCTTTGGTGACGGCTTTGCCTCCCTTAAGGTCAATGATGGCAGCCGTATGAAATACGGTGTCTACATCTTTCACGGCCTTATTAACTAAGTCCTGATCGCAGATGTTGCCTACGATTACATCAAGGTTTTCATGGGTGAGAGGGCTGGGTGCGAGATCAAAGCTGCATACTTTAAACCCTTTATTAAGAAGGGTTGTGACAAAGTTGCAGCCGACAAAACCTGAGCCTCCGGTGACGAGAACTCTGCCCAAATCCTTGTTGTTTGCTGTTTGAGACATATCGGAGGGCTCCATCCAAAAATAATGTGTTAAATATTACAAGATTGTTATATTGCAAAATAACGAATTTGTTACTAAGGGGATTATAAGGCAGGGTGACTTTTAATCCTATTCATTATGTTTGATTAAGATCGTTTTTTTGGGACAAAAATTTGTCAAAAGCGGTAATTGAGCCCTTAATTCTTATTAAGTGCTTGGTAGTTCCGGGTGATTATTGGCTGGCCATTTTTTGTGTCTGAGGTATGAGGCCGTTAAAAATAATAAGTACGCTGGAGATCTGAAATGGAGGAGTAATAGTCAGCGTGAGTTATTTCCTGGCTGTAGCTTGTGGCGCCTGTGGTATGCTAAAAACAAAGCAATAGTGGCGGAGCTACAAGGCGAAACTTAAAATGCAGACTTTGAAGTCAGTAACGTTGGAAGCGTAATGTCAAAAGCATTATTAAAACGAGGCTCGGGTGCCGGGCGTCCCCGTTCGCAGGCATTGGACGAAGCAATTATTGAGGCGGCAACGCAGTTGATCGAGTGTATGCCCTATGGCGAGGTGACAATCGAGTCGATTGCATTAAAGGCAGGTGTGAGCAAAGCAACCATCTATCGTCGCTGGCCGAATAAATCTGCAATTACCGTGGAAGTTCTGTTGCGCCAATCTCTGCAGATGCAAATTCCTTTTGAGGCTGTCAGTTACCGTGAGCATCTGGTGACCGGTATGCAGGGCTTAAGAGAGATTTTATCGGGCGTGTTTGCGGAGGCGATCGTTGCTGTTATTGCGGAAACGCAGAATAATGAGGTGCTACGCAAAATATTTTATCAGGCCTTTATTTCTCGAATGCAGGCCATCGGTGAGGCTGATCTTGAAAAAGCCATACAGCTGGGAGAGGCAAGGGGCGATATTACCAAAGGCATGATTTTCGACCAGTTATTTGGCACGTTTTATTATCGTCTGCTTGTGGTACACAAGTCGATTGACGACGATTATATAGAGCGAATGGTGGACAGTGTTATTCGGCAGATTAGTTAGTGTCCATCCAGAAACTGGTGGTTTTCGATAATTAAGTCCGGTCATGGCCAGCAGCAATCTAGCTCCTAGGCCTTTTCAAGGCCTTTAAGTCGCAAGATTGGTGTTGGCCATGACCGGACTTAATTATCGAAAACCACCAGTTTCTGGATGGACACTAGCTAAGTGCTTTTTGCCTCAGGCTGAAAGGTCTCAGAT
>JAUXDF010000069.1 GCA_030618505.1 Spongiibacteraceae bacterium
ATACACTCTGAAAAAGAGATCGACACCTGATGACGAACCTTGCAGTGCTGCCCATTAAACTCGATCTTGAAGGCACCAATAATTTCCGTGATATGGGTGGCTATCCCTGTAGTGACCGAACCCACCTTCGACAAGGTATACTTTTTCGCTCTGACCATTTAGGAAAATTGACCGATAAAGACCAACAAAAGCTGACTGAACTGGGCATTAAGACCATTGTTGATCTGCGCCGCGAGCAGGAGCGAAGCGAGACACCCGACCGTATTGACGATCCCGCGATCAAGCAGCTCTGGCTGCCCGTTTCTGCCGAGGGTGCCGATGTACACAAATTGCGCCTCGGCCTGGAAAGCGGCGAAATCACCGCCGACTTAGCTCGCCAGCACCTGCTTGAAGCCAACCGCGAATTTGTTCGTGATTTCAGCCATATCTACAGGAATTTCCTTCAGCTCTTGTTAGATGAAGATAATTACCCGCTGGTTTTTCACTGCACTGCCGGCAAGGATCGTGCGGGCTTTGCAGCGGCACTATCACTGATGGTCGCTGGAGCCTCGCTGGAAACCGTTTTCCATGACTACCTGGCCACCAATCATTGCACTGCCAACTATGTTAATGGCCTGATTGATGGACTGGCTGATATGCCGGAAATGAAGGCCTCCCCCGAAGCCGTGCGTACGCTAATGCAGGTGGAAGCTGACTTTCTCCAATCGGCACTTGATACCATTAACGAACAATACGGCAACGTGGAGAGATACCTGAAGAAAGCGTTGGGCATTGACGCCGAAAAACGTGAAAAGCTCAGATCTATCCTCTGCGAATAAAACCCGCTATTAACGTCACCAAAATAACCATTTAGTGCCCATCCAGAAATTAAACAAAGAGGTCATGGCCAACGCAAATCTTGCGACTTAAAGGCCTTGAAAAGGCCTAGGAGCGAGATTTGCGTTGGCCATGACCGGACTTGATTTTCAAAAATCAGCAGTTTCTGGATAGGCGCTATTTACACAACACGAAACCCGAGCGTTTTATATCTTTACCTTATGCTTTACCAACAAAGCCATCAGCGCCGGCGCCAAAACAACATCGGCAAGAAAGGCCATAATAATACAAAAACCGGTAACTAAACCAAAGGCAGCCCAATCGGCTAGGGTATTCATGGTAAAGATAAAAAATGCAGCCGATAATACCACCGTGGTAAAAAACAAAGCCTGCCCTGTTGTTGCCAGCGTTTCACTAACCGCCTGACGCACATCCAGACTCCGCCGGTAATAGCGCTGAAAATTGTGCATAAAGTGAATGGTATCATCAACCACCAGCCCCAGAGCAATACTGCCGGTCAGCAGAGTTGCTGTCGTCAGCTCAATACCCATGACACTCATCATTCCCAGCGTAATGATGATTGGCGCCAAATTTGGCAACATGCTAACCAGACCGATTTTTAAACTTCCAATCAGCAGAATCATTAAAGGAGTCACTATCATAAAGGCAATAATATAGGTGGAAGCCAAGCTATAACTCAGCTCGACAAAGATACTAAAGGTCAGATCGACAATACCGGTGACATAAAAACTAGCCTTGTCTTTCAGCGTTTCAGCCAGCTTTTCCTCCACTGCCTCAACCAAAGGCGGGTAATGGACACCATCCACCATACTCATCTTCATCGTTACACGCGCCTGACTAAACTGCGAATCAACCAACACTTCAAGGTCATCGGCACCGCTATTTTCAAATAACAACAACTCCTGTGAAACCAGACTTTTATCATCCGGAATACGATAATATTCAGACTGATTTTCATTCAGCGCCTGATGTAACTCCTTGACCACATCAATCACCGACACACTATTACCCACCTTGATGCCGTTAACATCTAGTTCATCCCTGTAGTGATAAATCTCTGCAATCGCATTGAGGATTTCAGGATCTTTAATGCCGTCCTCCCTGCCCGTATCAATGATAATTTCAAGGGGTGCGATCCCTTTAAGCTTGTCATCAATCTTCTCCAGAGACGCGCGCAGAAAGTGTGCTTCAGGCAGGTTTTTATAAGGGAAAAAAGAAAATCCTATGTTGCTGGCAAGCACCAGGGAAAGAGCGACGCAAGCTAACCAGGTGCTAACAATAATCTTCGGGTAGCTAACGGCAAAGTTTCCACACTTAATTAACATACGCTTCAAAAGAGTATCGTTACCCTGTGGTTTTTTTACCACTCGCATGGGGAAAACAGTAATTAATGCTGGTAGCAATACCAAGGAATAAACCAGCGCAAACATCACTCCCAAAGGCGTTATCATGCCAAATTCGGCAATAGGCTTTATCGATGAAGACATAAAAGATAACAGCCCTCCTGCGGTGGTTAAGGCCGTCATTAAAATGGCCAGACCCGAGTGCTTCAGGGCATAGGCCAGAGCCTGCTCCTTGCTCTCACCTTTATCCATCGCCTGGAAAAATACCGTAAACAGATGCACCGAGTTACCCACGCCAACGGCCAACAAAAAGGAGGGAACAATCTGCATGGAAAAACTTAACTTGATATCCATCATCGCCATCACCGCAATGGAGGACAGCATCGCAAGAATCGAGACCGTAAGGGGTAGAAATACAATCGCTACCCTGCGAAAAATAACCGCTAGCAATACTGCGATAATGGCTATTGCCAACAAGGTAAAGCGACTCATTTCATCCTTCACCAAATTCATAAACAAGGCAGTACCAAAAGAGCCACCCATGGCGTAAATCCTAAAACCCGGCCGATCATATTTTTCTATAATCTCCCTGATGGCCAGGTGTATTTCCAGGTCTTCCTTTCCACCAAGGTGTTGATACTCCTTGTTATCGCCAAGCGGCGTATCAAAGCCATCAAGCTCTGCGTCAAAGCCGTCAAGCAAACCGGATTCATCTACAGCATCGACATATACATCGTTTTTCAGCAAGATCACCGCCATCGTGCTATCGGCTGACAGCATATTGCCGACATAGGCAGGATTGGCCAAGGCCGCTTTTTTCCTCTCAAGCAATGCAGCTGTTGTTTTCGGCCAGGTTTGCAGAAAATCCCCAACAATCAGCTCGTCACCCTCACCGCGGGTTTCACGCGCGTTAATCAAACTATTAATATCGTTCAGGTAGGGCACCTGCTGTTCCAGCTCATCGTGCAGAGCACGGAACTGACGGAGAAACTCCGCGTCGAACACCTCATCGGTTTCCACCGCAATATTGATAATGTTGTCACTGCGAAACTGTTCTTTAAAGGCGCTATAACGCAATCTAACCGGATCGTTATCATGAAGAAAACCTTCCGTGGAGGTATCTATAACCACCCTCCCCAATTGAGAACACAAACCACCACTGACCAGCAGCATCAATATGATAATTAACCAGGCATGACGACTGACCGTGTACCCCCAGTTTCCAAAGTGCTCTTCTATACGCTCACGCAGATCACCACTTTTTACCAGGCTATACAGATGTTTAACTTGTCTTACCACTACCCCACCCTTTGCTTATCAAATCATCTACTTAGCTAGTGCCGATCCAGAAACTGCTAATTTTCGAAAATCAAGTCCGGTCATGGCCAACGCAAATCTAGCTCCTAGACCTTTTCAAGGCCTTTAAGTCGCAAGATTTGCGTTGGCCATGACCTCTTTGTTTAATTTCTGGATGGGCACTAGCTATCACTTTTCAACAACAGCTTAAAAAAATACCGGCCAATGCCCTAACATAAACCATCTCCTCGTTTATCGATATACCACTTTACTATGATATCAACGGGCAGCTATGCCAGTACATTAATACTCAGAGACAAGAATCCTCAGCATAATTAGTGCCTAACCAGAAACTGGAAGTTTTCGAAAATTAAGTCCGCTCCTGGCCAACGCAAATCGAGCTCCTAGGCCTTTTCAAGGCCTTTAAGTCGCAAGATTTGCGTTGGCCAGGATCTTTTTGTCTAATTTCTTGATGGGCACTAGTTAAGTAAGTTTCGCCACCAAGTGCTGGCAGTCCATCAGAACAGAGGTGTCATTCATGGCGCATTTTAATCCCTACGATTGGTCCTTTCACGAAGACCCTTACCCGGTTTACAAACAGTTAAGAGAGGAGGCGCCGGTTTATTATAACGAAGAATTTAACTTTTATGCTCTGTCACGTTACCGGGATGTGGAAAGTGCGCTAAAAAACTGGCAGGTATTTTCTAATAAAGCGGGTGTTGCACTAGAGGATATTAAAGCCGATCCGGCCAAAATATTTTTTATTCTTGGTATGGACCCCCCGAGACAAACCGTCGTTCGCGGTATTTTGCGAAAGGTGTTTACCCCGCGTCGTGTTGCTGAGCTGGTGCCAGTTTTGCAGGAGATGAGCCAATCGTATATTAATGACTTTGCTGAGAGTGGCGATATTGATTTTATCGAAGATTTTGCCGGTAAAATACCCATGGATTTGATCAGTGAAATGATCGGAGTGCCCAAGGAAGATCGTGATATGATTCGTGGCTGGGCGAATGACTTGATGGAACGTATCGATTGTAAGCCTGATGTTCCGGAAAAAGCCATTGAAGGTTCAATAAATCTTCTGGGTTATTTTGGTGATATGGTTAAGAATAAGAAGCGAGGTTTGGGTGGAGAAGACCTCACCTCTGCCGTGTTGGAAGCACAGTTGGACGGGGAGAGCTTAAGTGAGCAGGATGTGGTGAGCTTTTTGTTTCTGATGAGTGTGGCGGGTAATGAGACCACCACAAAGCTGCTTGCTAATGCCTTATATTGGGGACAAAAAAATCGAGACCAGTTTGCCAAGGTGCAAAATGATCCGGGAAGAATATCCGACTGGGTGGAGGAGACCGCACGTTTTGATCCCTCATCGCAGATTCTTTATCGTGTCAGCAATAGTGAATTTACTTTGCATGATGTCACCATACCCGAGGGCAGCAAAGTGGCGATGTTGATAGCTTCTGCCAACCGAGATCAGAGGGTGATTAAAAATCCCGACATTTATGATATTGACCGGGATTTGAGCAATACACTGTCTTTTGGTAAAGGTGTACATTTTTGTTTGGGGGCGGCACTGGCCAGAATGGAAGGGCGTGTTTGTCTTGAGGAGCTTTTTAAAGTTTATAAGGATTTTGAAGTTGATGAATCATCATTGGCTAGAGTGCACTCGGGAAATGTGCGTGGTTTTAGCAATATGAATGTGCGGTTTATTAAATGCTAAGACATACAATTGCCGCTACTCCCAAGATAAAGTTTGAATCTCAGAGAAAATGTCGTTAGAATGCGCGCTCTTTTTCTTGGCAAGGCTGTTGCAGGCTTTAAATGACAGACGATAGTGGCAGTCGTTTGGTATCTTGAGAAAGACGCTGTTTGCGGGAATAGCTCAGTTGGTAGAGCGCAACCTTGCCAAGGTTGAGGTCGCCGGTTCGAACCCGGTTTCCCGCTCCAGATATTCAAAAAAACGGAGTCCGATGGCTCCGTTTTTTTATGCCTGTAGTTTTATGCTTATCTTGCTGGTTTATCAGTTATCCTGACGTCTTGTAATTCACTGTTTTTGATCCCATATAAGTCAATTCGACAAAATTGGACCTGCTATGACAAGCGCACTGAAAATTCGCCAATTGGCTAAGCAATATGACGGAGGTTTTGAAGCTCTCAAAGGTATAGATTTGACGGTTGAGCCTGGCGATTTCTTTGCCCTGCTAGGCCCCAACGGAGCAGGCAAGTCCACTACCATAGGCGTTATATGCTCGCTGGTTAACAAAACCTCAGGCTCGGTAGAGGTGTTTGGCCACAATATCGACACCCACTTCTCCCTGGCTAAACAGAAAATTGGCGTTGTTCCCCAGGAATTCAATTTTAATAACTTTGAGAAAGTGATTGATATCCTGATTACCCAGGCAGGCTATTACGGGATTCCATCTTCTTTGGCTCGTCAGCGCGCAGAGAAGTATCTTAAAAAGCTTGGTATTTGGGATAAGCGAGATGTCCCTTCCCGAAACCTCTCCGGGGGCATGAAAAGACGCTTAATGATTGCCAGGGCTTTGGTGCATGAGCCCGAGCTGCTGATCCTTGATGAGCCAACTGCCGGTGTTGATATTGAGCTGCGCCGGTCTATGTGGACTTTTCTTGAGGAGATTAACCAGGCTGGCAGAACTATTATTCTTACTACCCATTACCTTGAAGAGGCGGAACAGCTCTGTCGTAATATCGCTATTATTGATCAGGGTGTCATCGTCGAAAATACCAGTATGAAAAGCCTGCTGCAGACCTTGCAAAAGGAGACGTTTATCTTTGACATCAGCGAAACACTTGATCTGGATTTTGCTCTGGGTGGCTATGGATGCAAAGTGATAGGCGAGAATAATCTTGAAGTCTCCCTGGCCAAGGAGCAAAACCTGAATGCCTTGTTTCAGCGGCTCTCTGATGCGGGGCTTACGGTGACAAGTATGAGAAATAAATCTAATCGGCTGGAAGAGCTGTTCGTCAATCTGGTGGAAACTCAGACTGATGATAAAGTAGAGGAGGCTGAGGAAGAATGAGTCCACGAGAGCAATTTACCGCATTTTATACCATTCTCTATCGGGAAATTCGCCGATTTATGCGTATATGGATTCAGACCCTGGTGCCACCGGCGATTACCATTGTGCTCTATTTTGTTATCTTCGGTAGCCTGATCGGTAGCCGTATTGGGCAGATGGATGGCTTTAGTTATATGCAGTTTGTCGTGCCAGGCTTGATTATGATGGCGGTGATGACTAACTCTTACTCCAATGTCGTGTCTTCCTTTTTTGGAGCCAAATTTCAACACAGTGTTGAAGAGCTACTGGTCTCACCGGTACCTAACTATATTATCTTGCTGGGTTTTACGCTCGGTGGAGTAGCACGCGGGCTGATGGTTGGCCTCAGTGTTACTTTGTTGTCGCTGTTTTTTACCGAGCTGCATATTTATAACTTACCGGTGATGGTAGCCATCGTGCTGCTTACAGCGATGCTGTTTTCCTTGATGGGTTTTATCAACGCTGTATATGCCGAAAGTTTTGATGATATTTCAATTATTCCCACCTTTGTGCTGACACCCTTAATCTATCTTGGTGGTGTTTTTTATTCGATATCCTTGTTGCCGGAGTTTTGGGCCGGGGTGTCAAAGGCCAATCCGGTGCTTTATATGGTTAATGCTTTTCGTTACGGTGTGTTGGGCATCTCTGATATCAATATAAGCTGGGCATTTACCATGATCATCTTTTTTGTGGTGGTCGCTTTTCTCTTTAGTTTGCATTTGCTCAATAGCGGTAAAGGCCTGCGGCAATGAACAAACCTTATATCCCCCAACATACTCTGTTGGGAAAGAGCAGCGAGGCACCGATAGAGTATTCGCCCGCCGTGTTGTGCCCGATACCAAGAAGCCCTTCGCGCCAGGAGTTGGGGCTGGATCTCGATTCTCTGCCCTTTACTGGTGTCGATATCTGGAATGCCTATGAGCTAAGCTGGCTTGATACGCGAGGTAAACCCGAAGTGGCTATGGCAAGATTTCAGGTGCCCTTTGATTCCCCATCTATTATTGAATCGAAATCCTTTAAGTTATATCTCAATTCGCTGAATCAAAGCCGTTTTGATGATAAACAGCAACTGGCGGATACCTTGCAAAAGGATCTTTCTTCGGTTGCGGGAGCGGCTGTAGGGGTTGATATTATCTCCCTCGATGATGCGCTAGCAGAAGGATTGAGCCGCTTGCCCGGTGAGAGTCTGGATAGCCTAAGTATTACGGTTGATGACTATCTTCCAAATCCTGGTTTATTAAAGTCCGGTGAAGGCGATGAGGTGAGTGAGTGCTTGTACAGCCATCTGTTGCGATCCTCCTGTCCGGTGACTGGTCAGCCGGATTGGGGCAGTGTGATTATTGAATACCGGGGTGCAGCGATAAACCGCGAGGGTTTGCTGAAATATATCATTTCCTACCGGGAGAATAACGAGTTTCATGAGCAGTGCGTTGAGCGTATGTTTGTGGATATTTTGCAGCAATGTCAGCCGAACGAGTTGACGGTCTATGCGCGTTATTTGAGAAGAGGGGGGCTGGATATCAACCCCTATCGTAGTACTGTTGAAAGCAGCGTTGTACAAAAGCCGGACAGCAGCCGGCTGGTTCGTCAGTAAATGGCTAAAAATTAGCGAATCCTTATAATTTATACCATAATGTTCTAGATCATAAGACGCTTGTTAAACGTACAAGAAACAAGTGTTTATCCTGTATTCATTAATGAGAACAATAAGAAAGAACCTGGGAGCTAATTAAGGTATGGATTCGAATATGCTGCTTTATGCCGTCAGCGAAGTGGCTGTTTTATTGCTTTGCATCTGCATCTATCTGCTGTTTCATCTAAAGAGCCTGAAAAAGCTTGTCGCTCAGCTGGAAGAGAAAATACTGACGCTGCGCGAGACTATCACTGCAACCAAGAAAAAAGCCCAATCCCTTATTGCTGAAGCACGTGACGCTGGCGTCAGCACATACGTTGATTTTATTGAAACACAACTCAGCAATACCCGAGACTACCATCAGATGCAGTCTCCGGATCGTGATATCGTTCTGGATCTTGATGTTGAAGTAGAGCTTGAGCGACAGGTAGCTGCCTTGCGTAATGCTTTTCTGGTGTCTGAAAAAGAAGCCAGCTACGCCGGCGATGAAGATAATCCGAGCTGGGATGTTTTGAAGGTAAAGCTTGAGCAGCTAATCAAATTTTATCAGCATGCCTTTAACTCGGATGCTGTTGTCGAAGGTGCCGGCGAGGGCGCAGGGCAGGTTGATGAGGCTGCATTGGCGCAGCTACAGACCGAGCTTGAGGAGTTGCAGGAGGAGCTAAATAACTATAAAAAACGTGTGGGTAATCTCGAGAAGTTTAAAAAGCTGTTTTTTGATATGGAAGGTAAATGGAGTGCAGCCAAGGCCGAGGCAGATGATTATTATCAGCAGCTTAAGGCGCGCGCTAAAGAGCTCGATGCCGGGGAGGATTTTGATCAGTTACTTGAGAATTATGCTAATTCCTATAGCTCCCTGGATCTGTCGTTTGAGGATGGCCGAGTTATAGAGGGCGGCGGTGGAAGTGACTCAGTATCCAGAGATGTTGAGGGTGGGCAGAGGCCGGTTAGAACTGAAAAGGTTTATATCAAAAATCAGGATGAGGTTGACCGTTTGCGCGATATGATGGCTAATCAGCACGGTATTATTGCACAGCTAAAACAGAAGCTGCGAGACAGCAGCAAGGAAGAAAGAACCGAAGAAGAAAAAGATTCCTTGCTTGATGAAGTGTCCGAGCAGTTGAATAAGCAAGAGCGCTTTTTGAAAGAGTCTGAGACCTGTATTCAGTTACTCGAAGACGAGCTGGATGGGGCCCAAGCGCAGATCAAGGAACTGGGAGACGCGCTGGCTAAATTTCAGGGCGAGATTGCTGAAGCTGCTTCCGGTGGTGAGGCTGTGCAGGAAGGAGAGAAGGCGGCGAGCGGCGACGGCCCCAGTGAGAAGGAAATTGAGGAGCTGGTGGCGGGCTATATTACCGAAAGTCGTGACATGCTTAATACTATCTCCTTGTTAGAGCAGGAAAATCAGCAGTTAAAAGAGCGGCTGGAAAATGGTGACTTTGCAGGAGGTTCTAGCTCGGGTTCAAGTGACGATGCCGAGGAGCTGAGAACCAAATTGTCAGAGGTTCAGCAAGAGCTGCTCAATATTCAAACCCAGCATATTGAGCTCGAAGAGCGCTATATAGAGCTAAAAACCAGTACAATGTAAGAGTGCTGGAGGTATGCGGGGTGTAAAAGCCTTAGTGCCTTCCACTGTTAGGCGTTGTAATGCGCTTAGTTTTTTATCCTACGATTTTTTGATTACTAAAAAGCCAATTTTCGCTTATAATACCGCCGATTGAATACGCATTTGTTTATAAAGCGCTATTTACGTCCTTTTTCTACCGATACCATAGGCATCTAATTCATGGCTTTTTTTGATCTCGAAACACCCGAAAACAACGAAACTGACAAGCTGGTATGGCTGGGTCACCTTAGTCCAGACAGTGATACTATTGGCTCTGCTATTGCTGCCGCCGAGTTATTTGGCGGTGAGCCACGCCGTGCAGGTGAATTAAATAAGGAAACCGCCTATGTGATGGAATACTGCGGTGCTGAGCTACCAAAGATGATTGGTAAAGTAGAAGGCCAAACCGTTGGTTTGGTCGATTTTAACCAAAAGACCCAGCTGCACAAAGATGTGGATACCCATGATATTGTGGCCATCATCGACCATCACGCCATTCAGGATCAGCCGATCACTTTTAATACCGCCATGTCGATAGATATTCGTCCTTGGGGTAGTGCAGCCACCATCCTGGCTGATCGTTTTGAGAAAATGGGAAAAGTGCCTAGTAGTAACACGGCTTGCGTGATGCTAGCGGGTATTCTCTCGGATACCTTGATCTTTGAATCACCGACTACTTGCGCACAAGATAAGCCCTTTGCTGAGAAGTTAGCAAAAATCGCCGGTATCGAAGACTTATATGCTTTTGGTAATGCAATGATGGAAGCCAAGTCCGATTTGGTTGATGTGTCTACTTACGACGTTTTAAAAGGTGATTTTAAACACTATGAAATTAACGGTAAAAAAGTGGGTTATGGTGTTGCAGAAACGCTGAGGCCCGAGCAGTTGATTGAGCGTCAAGCTGATTTCTTAAAAGAAATGGAAGGCGAAAAAGCCAAACAGGGTTTGGACTTTATCTTCTTCGCTATCGTTGATACCAAAAGCAAGCAGTCTCACCTGGTGGTTTACTCCGGCGCTGAAGCTGAGCTTGCCGGGCAGGCTTATGGTGAAGCCGCGCTTGATAACTGGATGCTACTGC
>JAUXDF010000338.1 GCA_030618505.1 Spongiibacteraceae bacterium
GAGCGAGCCAAAGAAATTGTCGAAGAAAAATGTCATCACTGCCATGGCTACAAAGGTGAGGCCTCTAATATTATCTACCCCCGCCTTGCCGGGCAGCACAAAGAATATATTGTTAAACAACTTAACAACTTTAAGTCCGGCAGCCGCGAGGGAACCATGACGGAGATGGCGGCAGACCTTACGCAGGAAGAAATGCTGGCGCTAGCTGAATATTTTAGCCAACAGCCACCGGCTAAACACCGGGTGCGGGACAAACAATTCTCCGCCGTTGGCCAGTATATATTTCAAAAGGGTAATAAATATTCCGGTGTTGCCGCCTGTGCATCCTGCCATGGTGAGGATGCTAGTGGCACCAAACAACTACCTCGCCTGGCAGGTCAACATAAACGTTATGTTTCCGCTCAACTGGAGGAATTTAATCTGCGCAAAAGAACCAACGACAATGCCATCATGCATTCCATCGCCTCAAAACTCACCGAGATGGAACGTGAAGCTGTCGCCCTGTATGTCAGCGGACTTGAATGAAAGGTAGGGTGCGGCCTCCGCACCAAAAATGCAATAATAACGCAATGATTAAATTTAACGGTGCGTGGGACGCACCCTACATTACGTAGACGGCTTCCCACAACACCAGGCAAGAGATTTACTGTTTTTCAGCCCATTCAGCAGGCGTATAGGTCAGCAGCACTAATGCATGCACAGGGCCGTCCAACTCCTCGCTCAAGATCTGATATATCTTTTGATGACGAGCCACCTTGCGCATGCCTTCAAATTCCTTTGAAACCATTAGCACCCTAAAGTGAGTTTCCGTGCCACCGTGGGCATGTCCTGCATGCTCGTGACTATCATTGTGTACCTCAAGCAGCTCCGAGGATAAAGCAGCCGAAATTTTAGACTGAATAGTTTCTTGTACAGACATAAGTAAAACCTACAACAATTTATAAAGAGTGCTGCATTATAATTGAGATAACAGCGCTGTCTAACGTTAAAATTAGTGGGGATTTATCTCCCTTCCGAAGAAAGGGCTTTCTACTGCACACTCTTTCGCAAGCTAAGACAAATTCTCCGCAGGAAAGAAAAATCCCAATAAGCTAGTGCATCCCCTGATCCTGATAACGCTTACCCGTCGCCTCAGCCCCATCAACAATCAAATTTTGCGCGGTGATAAATGAGGCCTCATCACTACACAAAAAGAGTGCCGCATTGGCAATATCCTGCGGTGTTCCAACACGATTTAAAGGAATAGTCGTCGCCATATAATCAGCCGCTTGTTTGATGCCCTCCTCATCAACACCCAGCATATTACCTATTAACGGCGTATACACTCCACCCGGAGATACGCAGTTAACGCGAATATTATACTGTCCAAATTCCAGCGCAATCGTCCTGCTCATTTGCAACACTGCAGCCTTGGCAGCCTGATAAAGGTGCGGCCCATAACCTGGTGTAGTAGCGGAGATGCTGGCGGTATTTAAAATAACACCACTGCCCTGCGTTTTCATTACCTCACCAGCATGCTTCATTCCAAGAAAAACGCTCTTGGTCAACAGTGCAAAAGTGAAATCATAACCCTCATCATTAAGATCAAAAATAGAACCCAGAGCACCAAAAGCACCGGCATTGTTATGCATAATATCAAGCCGGCCAAATTCACTCACCGCATAATCCACCAGGGCTTTTACTTCTTCGCTACGGGTTACATCGGTCTTTTTAAAACGCACATTATCACCCAACGCAGCCGCCGTTGCCTTGCCTGCTTCCACATTAATATCGGCAATCACCAGCTTGGCACCCTCGGCAACAAACAACTCCGCCACCCCCCTGCCAATACCACTGGCAGCTCCCGTGATAATCGCGACCTTGTCTTTTAATCTATTCAGACCCATTGGAAAACCCCAGCTTGTGTTTAATAAAAGAGAACGGCTGATTATAGCCCAATCGTCCTATATCGATACGAACATAATGTTAGCCCAGCATCATAGAAGCTATCGTAATAACCCGGCGACCTGTAGTCCCTTCGAGGCTTATATACCATTATCAGCCAATCTAATGTAGCATCTCTAATAAATCAGTTACACGGACAGCAGCTATAAGACATGCGGCCTCTTCGACAACCAATAATTCTGAGCAGCCTCTTCGCTTTCAGTCTGTTTTTTACCTCCCTTTGTTTTGCAAACACCGCAAAGAATGATGGCTCTTTGGTATTCTGGATTTATGCCATCCTCTCTTCAGACACCACTAAGAGCAAAGCAAATAATTTCATCAACGCCATGACAAAGGAGACAAATCTTCCTATCCTTTCGCATGCTTCATCCGATGTCGAGTCGCTACTGGGCGCCTGCCAGCAGGGCCGACCAGCGATAATATTGGTACCCAAACCTCTGGGGGATGCAGTCAATGAGAAATGTGGATATACCGCCATTGCCTATACCTTCCAGGACATCTACCTCTTTATGAAGGAGAAAACTCGGCAACAGCCGCGCTCACAGTTAGTCAAGATTGGATTGATTCGACACACCCTGGGTGGTGATATTGCCAGACAGGAACTGCCACAGCACTTTTCCAATATAAGGTTTAACGAATACATTAACGTCCTTGATCTTATTCGCTCACAGAAAAATGACCGGCTTGACGCCGTCGTTTTTCCGCTGGCGTTAGTGCGCAACGTCAAGGTGCTACAGGATTATAAACCTCTCATTAAATTTGAGAAGCAAGGACAAGTGACGGTCATGGCCTCCCCTAAAATGAACCAAGTGGCTCACAAGAAAGTAAGCCAGTTTATCCTGTCCAACTCCTCTGCCAGCAAAGCCTTTTTGCAGGATTTTGTTGGTCTGGGACCTTTTGTTGCTCCACATTGAGCGTTGCGTTGCACGCTTGAATAATTTCCTTAAAGTTTTTTGTCGTCATTCCTACAAACAACTGCTTACTCAATTCAACACCCAGATGGCTAAAGCCAAGAACCCCCTCGACGAGTCCAAAACACTCATCCTTGTTATTTTATGTTGCTATCGCTTTGCAAGATAATCATTCTATTTAGAAAAGGTCGATGAATATCAGCAGCATCGTCTAAACCATAGTTATTTTCAAGCCGCTTGTATGACCAATCTGTCATAATATGGTAAGTCCCCTGCACCCATAGTTCACCAAAATTAGGTTCAGCCAATGACTCAAGCGGCACTTCAAACTCCAGCGACTCACCCGCCGCCAAACGATTATCACTCAACTCAAAAATTATCGGCTGCCAGATAAGCTGGCGCTTAAATCGGATTGACTTGATTTTTTCACCCTCTCCCACCTCAACAGCCGCTGTAGTTCTCCAACTAAAATCGAGATCAATGTAACGATCCGGATCCCCGGTAGGCACTTTATGTCCGGCGCCACTATTAGTAATCGTAACCCAAAGACTGTTCTCGCGACGAACAGCCTGGAAGGAAAAGGCTTTTTCCAATTGCTCGTCAGAATAACCTCCCGGCCAATTGTGCATTCTTGTTTCCCGCTCGGGATAACCCGCCACCAGACTTCGCTGTACCCTATCCATATGGCAGTGCTGACACTGGTAACCTTTTTGATCCCAGATATTACCGACAAACTCCTCACCGGTGGAACAAACTCCCGTTCGCATCAAGGAAAAGGGTTTGCTAGGTACCTGATGACACTGCAAACAAAGATCTTTGCTTTTAAACTTTGGGTCATATTTTACCGGATGGGGGGAGTCAAGTTGCTCGCGGGAATAAGGCCCTAAAATAACACCATCGCGCACATGACAGACCGCGCAGGTCACGCCTTCGCTCTGCAAAACCGCATCAAATGCCGGATTCTCTTTCTCTATCGGTCGGTAATAGTTCTGATTACGGTAGCTAATGGTTTTTTCGAGCTGATTTTCCAGCGGCGTATGGCAGACCAGACAACTCGGGTCATATTTATCTTTCTTATGATAAGCCTGAAAAAAAGCATTGCTGTAGGCTTTAGCATGCATACTGCCCTGCCACTCCTGGTAGATTGCCTGATGACACAA
>JAUXDF010000150.1 GCA_030618505.1 Spongiibacteraceae bacterium
GGTCAGTATCTGCGCGTGTGGGCAACGGATGGCGGTTCGGTGCGTGACTTTCAGGTCTTTGCTGATCAAAGTGGACATCAATTAATTGAATCTTCTGAGCAAGAAGGCGTCTATAGTTACCTTATTCAAAAAAAATAACTCTATTTCCGGGAAGTCTATAAACACATGCAACAGGTTTTAAAAAAGTGGTTGTCACGTTATTTCGCCGATGAAGAGGCGCTGTTGTTGCTGTTGATTCTGGCGGCTAGCCTTGCCTTGATTGTTACCTTGGGCGGCGTGCTGGCACCGGTGATTGCCAGTGTTATTGTAGCGTTTATGTTGCAGGGTGTGATTGCCCTGTTAGTGCGTTATAAAGTGCCACAGCTGGTGGCGGTCATTATCGCTTTTTTCCTCTTTGTGGGTATATCGGCAGCGGTGATTCTGATTGTATTACCCTTGGTTTGGCAGCAGTTAACGGCGTTCTTTACCGAGTTGCCGCGGATGTTTGCCCAGGTTCAAGCCTACCTCAGTGTACTGCCAGATGAGTACCCGGAGTTGATCTCAGAGCAGCAAATGCAGCAGTGGCTTGGCTTGGTGAGTGAGCGAATGGGGCAGTTTGGCCAGGTGGTGGTTTCCTTTTCATTATCGACCTTGCCTAATATTGTCGCCTTGCTAATCTACCTGGTATTGATACCCATCCTGGTGTTTTTCTTCCTCAAAGATGCCTCGCTGATATTAAACTGGTTTGGCTCCTTTTTGCCGAAGGAGCGTCCACTGATGAACCGTGTGTGGGGCGAGATGACCTTGCAGTGTGCTAATTATGTGCGAGGTAAAGCGGTTGAAATTCTGGTGGTGGGGGTAGCAAGTTATATCGCTTTTGCCGCTTTGGGCTTAAATTATGCTGCCTTGCTGGGCTTGCTGGTGGGTTTGTCGGTGGTGGTTCCCTATGTCGGTGCTGCGCTGGTGACAATACCGGTGGCGATGGTGGCATTGTTCCAGTGGGGGTGGACGGGGGATTTTTTCTACCTGCTTGCCGCCTATGCGGTGATTCAGGCGCTGGATGGTAATATTTTGGTGCCACTGTTGTTTTCCGAGGCTGTAGATATGCACCCGGTGGCGATTATTATGGCGGTGCTGATTTTTGGCGCTTTGTGGGGGCTATGGGGAGTATTTTTTGCTATTCCTCTCGCAACACTGATTAAGGCTTTGCTGAATGCCTGGCCCGATGGGGTTCAGTTGCAGAATGAAGAAGCAGAAAATTCTCTTTAAGACGTAGCCAATACGACTCAGAGCTATTGCTGTGTTTTTTCAGCGGCTCCTCAAGTCGCTTTGAACAATTCAATTAGATGAAATAAATTATGCTGAAAAGAATTAATATTGCCTGGCTGCTTAGCGTGAGCTTGGTGCTTGGCTCCTGTGCCCTGTTTGAAACCTCCTCCACTGTAAATAATACAACGGAGATAAAAAAGGGTGATATTGATCAGCGTGAGTACCGGTTGATTACCCTTGAAAATCGTTTGCCGGTATTGCTTATTTCCGATCCTCAGGCGGACAAGGCAGCGGCGGCTCTGGATGTCTATGTGGGTAGCGGCGCAGACCCCAAGGGGCGTGAAGGGCTGGCGCATTTTCTTGAGCATATGTTGTTTCTAGGCACGGAAAAATACCCTGAAGCCGGAGAGTATCAAGCCTTTGTTGCCTCCCATGGTGGCCGGCATAATGCCTACACTTCCTTTGAACACACCAATTATATTTTTGATGTTGATGCCGAATTTCTTGCGCCGACTCTTGATCGCTTTGCGCAGTTTTTTATCGCCCCCTTATTTAGTGAGCATTATGTGGAGCGGGAAAAAAATGCGGTTAATTCAGAATACAGTGCTCGCTCAAAGAGTGAGTTGCGTCGTAGTCTGGATGCGCTCAAGCAGGTGGTTAACCCGCAGCACCCTTTTTCAAAATTCAGTGTTGGCAGTTTGTCGACACTCAGCAATGGTAAGACAAAGACAAGAGATGATCTGCTTAAATTTTATCAGCAGCATTACTCTGCCAATGTAATGTCGCTGGTGATTATGGGGCGCGAGCCCATTGCGGAGCTGGAGCAGATCGCAAGAGAAAAATTTTCAGCGATTGTTGATCGAGATGTCCAACTAAAGCCAATTGAAGAGCCCTTGTTTGTGGCGGGAAGTTTGCCTGCTCGCCTGTCTATTGTTCCTGAAAAGGAACTTCGCCAGCTTTCCTTGTCTTTTCCTATCCCGGACCCCCGCGAACACTATCGTAGCAAGCCGGTAACTTATATCAGTAATATTATTGGCCACGAAGGTAAGGGCAGTTTGCTTTCTGCGCTGAAACGGCGTGGCTGGGCTGAATCAGTTAGCGCCGGAGGTGGTATTAGCTATACCGGTGGCAGCACCTTTGATGTTTCTATCGCGCTGACTGAGCTGGGTTTGCAGCATAGTGATGAGGTGGTAACAATGGTTTATCAGGCCATAAACCGTGTGCGTGACAAAGGTGTTCAACAATGGTTGTTTGAAGAGCAGGGGCGTATAGGCGATATCCAGTTTCGTTTTCGCGAGCAGAGTGAGCCGTTTCATTATGTAAGTAGTCTTGCCAGTAGTATGCACTACTACGATGAGCAGAATCTGCTGCGCGGCCCCTATCTAATGAGTGATTATGATGCGGATTTGATTGAGTTGTTCCTCTCTTATCTTCGACCGGAAAACGGATTGCTCAAGTTAATTGCCAAAAATTTACCAACAGAAAAACAATCTCCCTGGTACAACACTGCTTATGCTTTTGCTCCGCTTGATTCTAAAATTTTGGTGCAGTGGCAGAATGCCGGCCTGAATAATGAAATCACTCTGCCAGAAGCAAACCCCTTTGTTCCCGAGCAGTTAAGCGTACTGCCCCGTGAGCCAATGGAAAAACCTCAGCAGTTGCTTAATAGCGATACCTACCGTCTGTGGTATCAACAGGATGATCTTTTCCCGGTTCCCAAAAGCGCTTTGTTTTTCAGCGTGAGATCACCCCTTGCCAGTGATCTGGCAAAGCATGCTGTTCTCGCTGAAATGTATGTGATGCTATTAAATGATCGGCTTAATGAGTTTGTTTATCCCGCACAGTTAGCGGGTTTGAATTTTAGTCTTAGCAAGCATACCCGTGGTTTCAGTGTGCGCATCAGTGGTTACAGCGAAAAACAGCCCTTATTGCTAGAGCGAATTGTGGAGCAGCTGGGCAAAGCCGATTTTGATCCGCAGCGTTTTAGTAGTTTAAAACAGGAGCTACAGCGCCGCCTGGGTAATAGCGATCGTGCAGAGTCCTATCGTCTATTGATGCGTGATATTCGAGATTTTATTTACCAGCCTCACTGGAATGAAAAGGCGCGTAGTGCTGCGCTGAGTTCAGTACAGTTTTCTGATCTGAAACCTTATGTGGAGCAATTCTGGCAGCAGGTCTCTATTGAAACGCTGGTGAATGGTAATAGTTCCAGTGAGCAGGCACGCAACATTGCAAAATTAATTCAGGCGCTGATACCTGCGCAGTCAACCGGGCAAGTGCCAAATTTGGAGGTTGTCCGTTTGCCTGAGGGTAAAGGGTTTAGTTATCGGCGCTCGGTCCTTCATCCGGATGCATCGTATTTGCTGTATTTGCAGGGTGAAGATAATAGTTACGCCACACAGGCGGCAATGGCTTTGACGGCACAAATTATTGAATCGCCTTTTTATGAGCAGATCAGAACAGAGCAGCAGATGGGCTATATTGTCTGGGCCAGCTACATGCCGCTGTTAACGGTGCCAGGGCTTGCCTTTGTGGTGCAGTCCCCAGGGCATAGCGAAGCGGATATAGCCAAGGCGGTAGAAAGTTTTATTGATCAGTTTGATGTAAGCGCCTTAACAGACGATGCTTTTGAACAGCACAAACGAGCGCTGATTCATCAGCTATTGGAAAAACCCCGCAATCTTTATGAGCAGACGGAACAGCTTTGGCTTGCCATTGCCTTGAGTGATAAAGAGTTTGAGCGCAAAACCCGTGTTGCTGAAGAGGTGGAGAAAATTAGTTTGCAGCAGTGGGTGGAGGCCTTTAAAAATGATTTGCTCTCCGGCGAACGTCGTGAGCTGGTGCTACAAACCGATAAGGCCGAGCAGGGAGTTACTGCTCATACCTTGATTACCGATCCCAAAGCGTTTAAGCAGAAGCAGCAGTTTTATTCTTATCCGTAGGGTGCGGCTCCCGCACCACCACCAACAGCGTTTAAGCCCAGGTTCTGGATTTATGCCTTGGTTAACCCAGTGGCGGGCTTACTGCACCTCTAATTGCCATTTTTCTATCACTTTGCAGCCCGTTTTTATAAAGCTCCAGGAAAAAACGTCTATATTGGATAGGACGCTGCAGCTTTTTCTTGTCCGGCCAATTTTTATTGAGCGCTAAATTTAATTTTTTTGTAAAAATACTACATAAAATTAATAGGCGTCATGGCTCCGCAGTTTTGAACGGTAGCTATTGAAAGACATAGTAAAAAAGATAATGCGTCTGATTGTTTTTTGCTCATGTGGTTTATCTAAAAGCAGCGACAAGTTGCCTTAAAGTGCTAAATATGTAAAAATTTTACAGTTATATTCGCAGCTTATAAGCCCGCTAAAATCTAAATTTGTATATTTATTGTTCGGAGATTGTCAATGCCACAGGATAGAGATCCTATAGAAACTCAGGAATGGATGGATGCACTGGATTCTGTCATAAAACACGGTGGTCGTGGGCGAACCGCCTATTTATTAAAAAAGCTGGCCGAGCATGCCGCCGATTCCGGGGTGACCATGCCTCCGGCGATCACCACCCATTATTGCAACACCATTGCGCCCACTCAGGAAAAACGCATGCCGGGTGATTTATTTGTCGAGCGTCGTATTCGCTCACTGGTGCGCTGGAATGCTCTGGCGATGGTGCATCGCGCTAACGAAAAAAATGAAGGGCTTGGCGGCCATATTTCCAGCTTTTCCTCCAGCGCTACTCTTTACGATATTGGTTTTAACTATTTCTTTCGCGGCCCCGAGGGCAGACAGCAAAGTGACGTTATTTTTTATCAGGGTCATGTTGCTCCGGGTATTTATGCGCGCTCCTATCTTGAGGGTCGCATTGATGAGCAGCAGCTGGACAGCTTTCGTCGAGAATGTGATGGCGACGGCCTGCCGTCTTATCCTCACCCCTGGTTGATGCCTGACTATTGGCAGTTTCCCACCGTCTCAATGGGCTTGGGGCCAATTCAGGCTATTTATCAGGCCCATGTAATGAAGTATCAGCAAAGCCGTGAGCTGGTGGATCATCAGGATCGTAAAGTCTGGGCATTTCTTGGTGATGGCGAGTGTGATGAGCCAGAGTCCCTGGGTGCAATTGCCTTGGCTGGTCGAGAGCATCTGGAAAATTTGATCTTTGTGATTAACTGTAATCTCCAGCGTCTTGATGGTCCGGTGCGCGGTAATGGGAAAATCATTCAGGAGCTCGAAGGGGTCTTTCGTGGCGCAGGCTGGAATGTTATCAAAGTTGTTTGGGGTCGACATTGGGATCCCTTGCTGGAAAAAGACACTACCGGCTTGCTGCGAAAAAGAATGGATGAGGTTTGTGATGGTGAATTACAAAACTACAAATACAACGGCGGTGCGTATACTCGCGAGCATTTTTTCGGTAAATACCCGGAGTTACTGGAACTGGTAAAAGACCTGACTGACGATGACATTATGTATCTTAACCGTGGTGGTCATGATCCCTATAAAGTTTATGCAGCCTATCATTCAGCGGTGAATCATACCGGTCAGCCAACGGTTATTCTGGCACAAACGGTAAAAGGTTATGGCACCGGCGAGGCGGGGGAGGCGAATAACGAAACCCACTCGCTGAAAAAAATGGATATCGATAGTCTCAAGCATTTTCGCGACCGTTTTAATATTCCTCTCAGTGATGATGAATTAAAAACAGTGCCCTATTATCGGCCTGCTCCCGATAGCCCTGAAATGGTTTATATGCGCAAGCGTCGCAAGGAGTTGGGTGGATATATTCCGGCACGACAAAATGATGTTGAAGTGCTTGATGTGCCAACTCTTGACCGTTTTAGCGCTCAATTAAAAACAAGCGGCAAGCGAGAAATATCCACTACTATGGCCTTTGTGCGTATTTTGGCAACACTGACCAAGGATAAAAATATTGGTGAGCGAATAGTGCCGATTGTTCCCGATGAAGCGCGTACTTTTGGTATGGAAGGTATGTTTCGCCAGCTCGGCATATACTCCTCTCAGGGGCAAAAATATGCCCCCCATGACTCTGATCAGATCATGTATTACAAGGAAGATATAAAGGGTCAGATTTTAGAAGAGGGAATAAACGAAGCGGGAGCCCTCTCGGCGTGGATAGCGGCGGCAACCTCCTACAGCGCGCATAATTATTCGATGGTGCCGTTTTATATCTTTTACTCCATGTTTGGATTTCAGCGGGTGATGGATTTGATCTGGGCGGCGGGAGATTCGCAGGCTCGAGGATTTTTGATTGGTGGAACGGCGGGGCGAACCACCCTGAACGGTGAGGGTTTGCAGCACCAGGACGGTCATAGTCATTTGATGGCGAACATGGTGCCCAACTGTTTATCCTACGATCCTACTTACGCTTATGAAGTGGCTGTTATTATTCAAGATGGCCTGAAACGAATGTATCAGGATAAGGAAAATTTGTTCTATTACATCACCGTGATGAATGAAAATTATCAGCACGGTGATATGCCCCCGGGAGTGGAAGAGGGGATAATCAAAGGAATCTATCAACTCGAAGAAGCCAGAAAAAACACCAAAACAGTGGTTCAGCTTTTGGGTAGTGGCACCATTTTGCGAGAAGTGCGGGCAGCAGCAGGTTTGCTGCGCTCGGACTGGAGTATTGGTGCCGATGTCTGGAGTGTGCCGAGTGTTAACCAGCTACGCCGCGAGGGTCTCGTCTGTGAGCGCTGGAATATGCTGCACCCGACAGAAAAACAAAAAGTGCCTTATATTACCGAGCTTTTACAAGATAAAACCGGGCCGGTTATTGCTGCCACGGATTATATGAAGTCCTATGCTAATCAGCTGCGCGAATTTATTCCCCAGTCCTATGTTACTTTAGGGACCGATGGTTTTGGTCGCAGTGATACCCGTGAAAAATTACGTCACTTTTTTGAAGTGAACCGCTACTTTATCGTTGTTGCCGCCTTAAAAGCACTGGCAGATGAGGGTAAGTTTAAAGCAGCGGATGTGAAAAAAGCGATTAAGAAATATGGTATTGATCCCGAGAAGTTGGATCCTGCGAGCTGTTAGAAAGGGTTGGGGTGAGGGTGCGAAGGTGTGAAGAATTTTAAAGGAAGGCAATGTGAGTAAAGAGATCATAAAAGTGCCCGATATGGGTGGTTCAGACGCTGTTGAAGTGATTGAAGTCTGCGTAGCTGTGGGTGAATCAGTGGATGCCGATCAGTCGCTGATTGTTGTGGAGTCGGACAAGGCTTCCATGGAAATCCCCGCGCCTTTTGCTGGAACTGTTTTGGCTATTAAGTTGGCCGAAGGTGATGA
>JAUXDF010000370.1 GCA_030618505.1 Spongiibacteraceae bacterium
CTTTGTCTAATTTCTGGATGGGCACTAGTTATACTGCTTGCTACGGTACTGCTGTGGTGGCAAACCAGTCCAGCGACGAAAAGCATGCGTAAAATTACTCTGGTCGGAAAACCCTAGCAGGAAAGTCAGTTCCGCAATGGAAACATCTGCCTCATCAATATATCTAAGCGCTAACTGATGACGAGTCTGATCCAGAATATCCTTAAAAGTTATTTGCTCAAGCTGCAGTTTACGCTGCAGTGTGCGGGGGCTCATATGGAAGTGTAACGCTGCTTGCTTCAGAGTGGCGTTGCCATTAGGTAGTTGCTCGTATAGCCAACTCTGAATGCGGGCACCAAGCGATTCTTCTTTATAGCGTGCAAGATATTTTCTCATCCACTGTTCGAGGTCCTCTGCCAGCGCGGGGTTGGCATGCAAGCAGTCGCGCTGCAAATCCTGACTACGATAAACCACTTTGGTCTGGCCTGCATCAAAGGTAACGGGGGCGTGAAAAAACGCCTCATATCTATCGGCACCGGTTTTCTTACTGTGGCGGAAATAGACTTCACAAGGCGAGAGTTCAGCGCCGCCGACGCTTCGCATCAGCGCAACACTGGTGATCATAAAACCCTCGAGTGCCTCGGGAGCTACGGGCTCATTCTGTGGCGGAACATGATAGATCAGTGAGACTTGTCCGTGCTGCTCCTCAACAACAAGCTCAGCAGCATCGCTAGCCAATCGATGATAACGCACTGCCCTATCAACCGCCTCACGCAAATTTTGACTGCTAACCAATGCCATGCTGAGAGCATTGTACATCGAAGGATGAACGAATTCGGGTAAACGCAATGCAAAGCAAGGATCGCCGCTGCGTTCAACTGCCAAGGCCCACACCTTAGCCATATCACGGGCAGGGAAACGGGTATTTGGATCGCGGGCTCGCTTCAGATCAAGGCCAGCCTCAGCAAATAGTTGTACACTTTCAATACCGCAGGCATCGAGAGCCTGGGCTAGTAGACGAGCCCAACTGGCAATGGTTGTTGGTGTATCTGGAATCAGCGTTGTCGCCAAGCGGATGTCTGCCTTGATGTTGTTAATTGTTTGCGCACATTAAGGAGTGGCACTGAAGACAAGCAAACCCTGTCGCCCGAAAACCAAATGCTGTCGTGAATTAACAATATTTCCTTTCTGAACACGCCTACCCTACTATGTAAGTATAATGATCCATTCTTAGGTAGAGCGCGCCCGATAGCACCTGTGCTCTATACTCTGGTTACCATAATCCTATCAATGAAGAAATGCTATATGCCTGCTGCGATTGCCTTGTCCTTTTTCCTGTTAATTTCTTTACTACTCTGCGCATGTGGTGAAAACAGAGATCACTCGGTAGATGGACAGCTCACCGCTAAAGCTAAACCTGCGAGTGAAACCACCAAGGCCTTTAATCAGAATGTTTCCCGGCAATTACCCTTTAATGATCGAAACGATTTCAAATTAGCTCGGCGAGGTTTTATCGCAACCATCCCGGGCGCCACCGTTCGGGATGCCCAGGGTAATACCCTATACGATCTTACGGATATGGCATTTCTTGAAGCAGCCTCGTCGAAAACTGTTAACCCCAGCCTGTGGCGACAAGCGCAACTCAATGCACTTGAGCACGGTCTCTACAAAGTAGTGGATGGCATCTATCAGGTTCGCTCGCTCGATCTCGCCAATATGACACTGGTCGCTGGCAAAACTGGCTGGATTATCATTGACCCGCTCACCTCTGCCGAAACCGCCGCCGCCGCGTTGGCGCTGGCAAATAAGGAGCTGGGGAAGCGCCCCGTTCGCGCGGTTATATTCACCCATAGCCATGCAGACCATTTTGCAGGTATTGCCGGTGTAATGTCTGCCGAGGAAATACAAAACGGCAGTATAGAAGTGATTGCACCGCAGGGCTTTGCTGAAGAGGCCATCAGTGAAAATGTACGCGCCGGTAATGTGATGCAACGCCGAGCGCTGTATCAGTTTGGTGATCTCCTCGCCTCGGGGGCGCAGGGTTTTGTGTCCTCGGGTTTGGGCAACCGGGTATCATCGGGCAGCCACGGTTTTGCCGCTCCATCAATAGTAATCTCAGCAGACAGGCAAGATTTAGTCGTTGATGGTATTAACATTGCTTTTCAGAATACTCCCGGTGCCGAAGCACCTGCGGAAATGATTTTTTACTTCCCCCAGTTCAAGGCACTTTGCATGTCAGAAATTGCCACCCATACGTTGCACAATCTTTACACCTTGCGCGGTGCTAAAACGCGCGACGCTCTGGCCTGGAGCCGGCACATACAACAAGCAATAGACAATTTTGGCAGCCAAACCGAGGTGGTCTTTAGTAGTCATCACTGGCCGACCTGGGGCAATACTCAAACACTGGATTTTCTGACACAACAACGGGATCTGTATAAATACATTCACGATCAAACCCTTCGTCTGGCAAATGAGGGCTTCAATATGGTGGAAATCGCCGAGCAAATACAACTGCCTGAATCACTGAATAACACCTTTGCCAACCGGGGTTATTACGGCACGCTCAATCATGGCTCCAAAGCCGTGTATAACAAATATCTGGGTTGGTTTGATGGTAACCCGTCTAATCTTCACCCCATCCCACAACAGCAGGCGGCGATAAAATATGTTGACTATATGGGCGGCGCTGCAGCGGTAATGAAAAAAGCGCTGCGTGACTACAATCAAGGCGAATATCGCTGGGTCGCTATGGTGGTTAAGCATCTTGTTTTTGCAGAGCCCGATAACCACCAGGCCCGCTATCTGTTAGCGGATGCCTACGAACAGATGGGGTATCAAGCCGAGTCTGGCGTCTGGCGAAACTTCTATCTAAGTGGTGCTCTTGAACTAAGACAAGGCATCGACAAAAGTAGAAAGGCTGCGCCAGTGGATAAGGAAATTATAGCGGGCGTGCCCATTGAACTGCTACTCGATGCGATGGCCGTGCGACTCAACGGACCAGACGCCGCAAATGAGGACATACAGCTAAACATCGAACTCACCGATACCCATCAACGATACCTGGTGCAAGTGCGCAACGGCGTGCTGCACGGTTTTGCCGATCAACACAGTGAAGACCCCTCGGCAACACTGAAACTCAACAGCACTGACCTGCGCCTGATGTTTGGCGGCATGGTGAGTGCGGGCACCTTACTTACCAAAGGGCGCCTCAACGTTAGCGGTAACCCACTGGCGCTGATCAAATTTAGCAGCTTGTTTGATGACTTTGAGTTCAACTTCGGCATTGTTACTCCATAAAATATTGTCATTTACTGACAGGCAGATAACTGCTTTCACTAATACCGAGCACAAGGGCAATATCACACTGCTTGGGAAACGAATGCTCCATCTCTTTGATCAATATATCTTTAATTTCCTGGCTAAAGTGTTGCTATTGATAGCGCTGATTATAATTACGCAAAATCACTTCATTCCCCTGAAACAGAGTAGGATTTGCCGTGGATAATATCTGGTTGAATTTTTCCGCCTGCATAATCATGGCACACTCTTTGTCATCAAACTCTACTTTACAGACGAAAAAATTCTCAGCCTTTCAGCCAACATAAGTTCATTTCTTTAAAAATTAAAATCAAACGTAAACAATGCGACAATCTTTAATTCGCACTCCACGATATAATCA
>JAUXDF010000052.1 GCA_030618505.1 Spongiibacteraceae bacterium
CATTCCACTGCTCGATGCTCTGAAAGAAGACAAAGATCGCTGGGATCTTAGCTCGGTATTCAGTATTGGCTCCGGCGGTGCAGTATTCTCTGAAGCTAAGCAGCAGGAATTCAAGGACTTCTTTCCCAACTGCTTCGTAATGAACAACTTTGGGTCTTCGGAAGCCGGGCAGATGGGCGCCGACAGCGGTAACAAAAAAGGCTCAGGCCTTGGTAACGTTGCTAAATCACCCTTTGTGGATGTTATCAGCGACGAAGAAGGCAAGCCACACGCCCATGTTAAACCGGGTGAAACCGGTATCTTTGCCCGCTCCGGCTACATTCCCAATGGCTATTACAACGACCCGGTAAAAACAGCAAAAACTTTCGTTGAAGTTGATGGCACCACTTGGCTACTCACCGGTGATGCAGCCACCCTTGAAGAAGACGGTGAATCCATCACCATCTTCGGTCGTGGCTCCAACTGCATTAACTCTGGTGGTGAGAAAATCTTCCCTGAAGAAGTTGAGCAAGCACTAAAAGCCAACCCTGATATCTATGACACTTTGGTAGTTGATACCCCGGATGAGCGCTGGGGCAGCAAGGTTACCGCCGTGGTTTCGGTACGTGGAGATAAGCAGCTGACACTGGATGATGTCAAAGAGGAGGCACGCAAAATCCTCTCCAGCTATAAGCTGCCCAGAGAATTGCATATTGCCGAAGAGATCAAACGCCAGCCTAATGGCAAGCCTGATTACAAGTGGGCCAAAGCCTATGCGCTCAGCAAAGAAGGTCTGGTGACCTAATGCCCTGGTATCCTGGCCTAAGCGCTTGAGCAGCACAGAACAAACGGCCCTTCTCGGGCCGTTTGTTTATTAGCAACGGAGAAAACAAATGGAAGGTTTTGAAGCCCTCGATATCAGCACCAAAAACTGCACCATTGAGAAAAAAGACCACGTCATGCTGGTCACCCTTAATCGCCCCGAGGCAAAAAATGCCCTTAGCCCAACCATGCTGGTAGGGATGTATAAAGCCTGGCGCCGACTGGACGAAGACAAGGAACTTCGTGTTGCCATCCTCACAGGAGAAGGAGATACCTTTTGCGCGGGCATGGATCTTAAGCAGGGACCTGAAGGTGGCGACGATGCCAAAGAAATTCAAGAACTGATGAAAGATATACCCGACCTGCACTGGCAGGCACTGCTGCGCCATAATCAGCCGATGAAACCCCTGGTAATGGCTGTTGAAGGTTACGCGCTAGCAGGCGGCACCGAAATCCTCCAGGGTACCGATATCCGTGTAGCGGCAGAAGATGCTATTTTTGGTGTCACCGAATGTAAACGCGGCCTGTTCCCACTCGGCGGTTCAACCATCCGTTTACGTCGTCAGATCCCCTACGCACTAGCCGCAGAAATTTTATTGCTGGGCCGTCATATCAGCGCCCAGGAAGCAAAGGATTGGGGCTTGATCAACCGCGTTGTCCCCAAGGGTCAGGCGCTGAGCGAAGCATTGAAAATTGCTGAAGAGATTGCCAATGACAATGCTCCCTTATCGGTTCAGGCCATCTTGAAATCCCTTCGTGTTAATCAGCAAGACATGCCCGAAATGGAAGCGCTTGCAGCAGAAGAGCAGTTGGGCTGGGCCATCTTTGCCACAGCAGATTCCAAGGAAGGCATGAAAGCCTTTAAGGAAAAGCGCAAACCAAAATTCAAGGGTGAATAAGAAAGATCGGGAGCTGTGAAAAACGGCGCTCAATGAGCGCTTTTTCAGTTAGTACGTGGAGAACGACAAATGAGCGATAAAATAGATTCGGCCCAAGCCTTTGAGCAGATAGCTCGAGCACGACATTCAGTGCGTGGTTTTAAAAACGATGCAATCCCCCAGCAACAACTCGAAAATATTTTCGAGTTGGCACAAACTGCCCCCTCCAACTGCAACACACAACCCTGGCACGTGCATGTAGTCAGTGGCGATAAACTCGAAGTATTACGCAAAGAACTTCCTCAGGTGCTGACAAGGGGCGAGTTTTCCATGGACTTTCCTTATGCGGGAAAATACCAGGGTTTATACAAAGAGCGCCAATATGATGCCGCCAACCAGCTGTATACGGCAATGGCCATAGAGCGTGCAGACAGGGCTAAACGTGACGATGCCTTTGCACGTAATTTCACGTTTTTTGATGCCCCACACGTGGCATTTTTATTTATTGATGAAGAATTTGGCGTCCGTGAAGCTGCCGATATTGGCATGTATGCACAAAACCTGATGCTGGCTCTAACAGCAAACGGCTTAGCTAGCTGCCCACAAACCGCATTGAGTTTTAACGCCGATAAAGTCAGAGAATTACTGGACATCGATAAACAGCAAAAATTATTGTTTGGCCTTTCCTTTGGCTATGAGGACAGCGAGCACCCAGCCAATCGCTGCCGGGTTGGCAGAGCAAAATTATCTGAAACCACCTGTTTCCATAACTAGTGCCTATCCAGAAGCCGGAAGTTTTCGAAAATCAATAGAGATCCTGGCCAACGCAAATCTGGCTCCTAGGCCTTTTCAAGGCCTTTAAGTCGCAAGATTTGCGTTGACCAGGATCTCTTTGTCTAATTTCTGGATGGGCACTAACTAGCCCGAAAACCAAACAGAGAAAAATACAATGGAAGAAGTCATTATTGAGACACAATCCGAAGGCGTACTGACACTAACCTTTAATCGCCCCAAAAGAAAAAATGCCTTTAATGGCGATTCATGGCGAGCACTAACAAGGATTCTTAATAATGCCCGTCAGGATGAAAAAATTGCCTGTGTGGTATTAAACGGTGCAGATAACAATTTCTCATCGGGAATGGATTTGGTTGATTTCAGCGAAACCGACCCCAACGAAGAACAACCCTTCTATCTCGCCCAACAAGCCATTGCCGATTTTGACAAACCGCTTGTTGCCGCCACCACCGGGGTCGCTATTGGTGCTGGTGCAACTTTGCTACTTCACTGCGATATTGTCTACGTGGGTGAATCACTGCGTATGCGCTTCCCCTTTGTCAGTCTGGGACTGGTTCCTGAATTAGCCAGTAGCTATTTACTACAAGCCAGTATTGGTAGCCGCCGAGCGGCTGAATTAATGTATACCGCAGAATGGATCAATGCAGAAAAAGCACTCGATTATGGTATTGCAACAAAGTGCTTTGCTGACGATGAACTGCTCGCCTCAGCAATGGAAAAAGCACATGAAATAGCCCAGTGGCCAGTAAAATCACTACAGGAAACCAAACGCTGCCTGAAGGTCGCACATCGCCAAGCAATTCAGGCTGCCATAGAAGTAGAACGGGCAAGTATGACCAAAATGGCTGGCTCACCCGAAAATATTGAAGCGGTAATGGCGATTTTGGAAAAACGCCCGGCGAATTTTAAGAACTTATCCCTATAACTTCCTCTCTGCTCCAAGGCCTTTAGGCTAACAAGGGATGTGTTGGCCTCCTGTAAGTGAGACTAAGATCAAACCTTTAAAAATCAATGAGTTCACCCGGAAAACAGGCTACTCTTTTCGATAGCATGATCTACACTAAATATTAATATAGTTATTGCAAGTCAGTATTTCATCAAAACCCTTGTAATATTTTATAGATATTTATAACTTATTATTATATAAACCACGCTACTGCACACAATAAGAATTAAAAACAGAGATCAAACACTAAGATACCTGTAAAATAACCCAAAATGCTACGACAATATTCATTGAGAGTAACCCTGCCAGGCTCTGCTTTATCTGAAATGGAACGTGCTACCAGAAGTTTCAAACCAGGAAAAGATGAAAAGTAACACTGCGATAACTACCAGCTTTAACAAGCGACTGCATAAAACCATCCAGGCGAACAGGCTTCGTGCATGGCTGACTGTTTTTATAACAGCCTTGATGCTTACACCGCCCTCCCTTGCCTACGCCTCCACTAACCACATTTTTAAACAGGGGGCATCTGCCTACAAACAACAGGACTATCAAAAGGCCATTGAGATCTGGCAGCCAATCGCTGAAAAAGGCAATGCGAAGGCCGCCGCCTCTATGGGCATTATCTATCGCCTTGGTAAAGGGGTTGAGCAAAACTATGAGGAAGCCGCGAAGTGGTTTCTTATTGCCGCCAAAGAGGGTCATGCGAAATCTCAATACAACCTGGCACTACTCTATCGCGCCGGCTTAGGTGTTGAGCACGACGATATTGTTGCCGCTAAATGGTATGAAAAAGCCGCCCAGCAGGATTTTGCCAAAGCGCAGCATAACCTGGCTTATATGTATCAAATTGGTGCCGGTGTTTTACAAAACCATGAGCGCGCCATGCGCTGGTATGTAAAATCGGCTGCCACAGGAGAAGCCAACTCCAGGACTAACGTTGGTCACATGTATTATTACGGCCGAGGCATTAAGCAAAGTTATGACACAGCCATATACTGGTATAAAAAAGCCATAAAAAAAGAAGACCCTGATGCCCTGGCCGCCCTGGCAATAATTTACCTCAACGGTTACGGGCTTGACAGTGATGACGCGCTCGCTTTTGAGTATCTTGAAAGAGCGGCTCTGGCAGGTAATGCTACCGCGCAAACACTGCTGGCGATGGCCTATGAAAACCGCTATTTTGGCGAAATTGATATTAATCAGGCCATTCAATGGTATCTCAAAGCCGCCGAGCAGGAACAACCACGCGCCTTAGCTCGTATTGCCTATTTCACCCAGCAGGGTAAGTACCTAAAGCGAGATCAGCAAAAGTCCTTTGATCTCTATAAAAAAGCAGCTGAGCTGGGTGACACGCTGGCCCAAGCACAGCTTGGTGCCATTTATGAACAAGGCGTACTCACACAAAAAGATGATAAAAAGGCGCTCTACTGGTACAAGCAAGTTTCTCAATCATTACTGCGAGGCGGTGGATCGACACTGTTTAATCAGAACTTTGAACAAACACCTTATCAGGATCAGCTGGAAAACTGGAATAGAAAAGCACAGACAGGAGCCGTTGCCCAAGCGCGAGCCAACCTGGGGACAATGTATCATCACGGCAGGGGTGTAATTAAAAATCATGATGAAGCCTTGGTCTGGTATAAAAAATCAGCAAAATCCGGCATCGTTAGCGCCCAAAGAAACATGGCCATTATCTACGATGAAGGCAAATGGATTGAGCAGGATTTTGACAAGGCACTGAAGTGGTACCAGAGAGCGGCAAACAAAGGAGATGCTGTTTCACAACAAAAACTCGCGACCATGTACTATAAAGGCAACGGTACTGAAAAAGATCTTAAAAAAGCACTGAAGTGGTATCGAAAAGCAGCGGATCAGGGTGACCTTGAAGCAATCCGAGCGATTGCGACAATGCATACAAAAGGCAGTGGTGTTAAAAAGAGTGCCGGCACCTCTATCGACTGGCTACAAAAAGCAGCTAAAAAAGGTGACATTAACGCCCAGGCCAAACTAGGTGCAAAATATAAGCAAGGCAGCGGCGTTAAAAAGGATTTAGCAAAAGCGCATTATTGGCTATTGCAAGCAGCGCAGCAGGGTGATGCAGGCGCTCAAAATAATGTTGGGTATATGTATGCCAAAGGCCAGAGTGTCGATAAAAATCAAGCAGAAGCCATGCGCTGGTACCTTAAAGCAGCACGTCAGGGTGATCAAAAGGCTCAGACCAATGTTGCCCTTCGCTACGGCAGCGGCAAAGGCGTAAGTAAGGACACAAAAAAATCTGTTTACTGGCTACGCAAGGCAGCCGAGCAGGGAGAGGGGCGCGCCATGGTCAATCTCGGCATCAACTACACTACAGGTAGCGGCGTCAAGCAGGATTACGTACAGGCGGTAAAGTGGTACCGCAAAGCCATCGACAATGGCCAGGAGTTTGCAAAGGGAAACCTGGCTTATATGTATGAATATGGCTATGGAGGCTTGCAACAAGACAGCGCTAAAGCTAAACAACTTTATCGCGAAGGCGCCAAAGCCGGCAATAAATGGGCGAAAAAACAGCTTCAGCGTTTTTAGAGTTTCACTCTATTACCGAGTCGGTCAAGCAATTAAACATCTTTCTCAAAGCCCCCGTTTATCATATTCAAAACGAAGACCGCAAGTATGTGGATTACCAGAAGTAAATTGAAAAATAAGCGCATCCAGGAGTCTGGATAATACCAGCAGTCTATCAGCTCTTATTTTTTCTTCTTGGTATTCTTGACCATTCGCTGGCGTTTTTTGGTCTGGCCGCTAGTCAATTTATTTTTGCGATCAGCAAAGGGGTTTTCTGATGAGCGAAACTGCAGACGAATGGGTGTCCCAGCCAACTTTAACTCACGACGAAATACCTTTTCCAGGTAGCGCTTATAATGCTCCGGTACTTTATCTGTCTGATTGCCGTGAATAACAATAATGGGCGGATTGGAGCCACCGGCATGGGCATAGCGCATTTTTATTCTGCGCCCCTGCACCATTGGCGGAGGATGATCAAAAACGGCACCTTCGAGCACATCGGTCAGTCGGCGGGTTTGTAGTTTGACGGTTGCAGAATAATACGCACTCTCAACGGACTCATAAAGATTCCCCACCCCGGTACCGTGCAAGGCGGAGATATAGTGTATCTTCGCATAATCAATAAATCGCATACGCCTGTCGAGTTCGGACTTGATAAAAGCCTTGTGGTCACCATCAAGGCCATCCCACTTATTAATGGCGATAACCAAACCCCGTCCGGCATCCATCACCAAGCCCAGTAAATGCAGATCCTGATCAGTGATTTTTTCGTGTGCATCAATCACCAGTACCACAACATTGGCATCGTCTATAGCCTGCAGGGTTTTAACGATAGAGAATTTTTCTACCGTTTCTTTAATATTCTTACGCCGGCGAACACCAGCAGTATCAATTAAGGTGTAGTGCTTATCATCACGTTCGTAGTCAATATATATACTATCTCGCGTGGTACCCGGCTGATCATAAACAACCACCCTCTCCTCACCCAGCATACGATTAACCAGCGTTGATTTGCCGACATTAGGGCGGCCAATAATACCAATTTTTATTCCACGATTGACTACTTCAGGCTCTTCGTCTGGCTCAGGAAATTGAGCAACTACCTGCTCCAGTAACTGATAAACGCCGCGCCCATGGGTAGCGGTAATCGGAAATATCTGTTTGGTACCCAGAGTGTAGAAATCGCCCAAGGCGACATCGATATTAATACCATCAATCTTATTGGCCACCAGCATAAAAGATTTACCGGTCTCGCGCAGATGGCGAGCGACCGACTCATCAATACTGCTCAAACCTTCCCGGGCATCAACAATAAACAAGACAACATCAGCCTCTTCAATCGCCAGTAGCGACTGTTTTGCCATTTCCGAATCGATACCCTCTTCATCACCGGTAATCCCGCCGGTATCGATAAGAATAAACCTGTGCTCTTCAAAACGGGCTTCGCCATATTTACGATCACGGGTTAAACCGGGAAAGTTGGCCACCAGCGCATCCCTTGAGTGAGTCAGGCGATTAAACAGAGTGGATTTACCGACATTGGGTCGGCCCACGAGGGCAACGACAGGAATCATAACTTTAGGGCCAACCTAGTTAAAAAATAAAAGAGGTACTACTTGTGCCAACCATAGGGGTGCATGCCAGGCTTTTGCATCACTTCGTCACGCTGGGGAACCTGTGCGCCTATGCGGTAATGTTTAGCATCCGGATTGAGTTGATAGGCCGTTAATTTACCGCTATTACCATAGACAAAGAACTTGTCTCCCTTTACCAACACGGGACTTCTCAGCCCTTGCGGATCAACCTGCCGACGCGCCACCATATGGCCATCAATCTGGGATAACAAATGCACATAACCCTCAAAGTCACCGACCGCAACATAACTTTTAATGGTCTTTGGCGAACTTAGTTGACGCCGAGCCAACGCTGATTGCTCCCAGCGAATTGAACCGTCAGATTTACCATAAGCCGTCACTGAACTTTGTGAGCTACTCACATAGATATTACCAAATCCTTCTGCAAGATCGTTAAAACTGGACTCTTTTTCCTGCCACAATGGACGCCCTGTTGCCGCATCAAAGGCGACAATTCTACCTTGATAGCTAACGGCATAAACCAGACTACCGGATATATACGGACTGGCATCGATATCAACAATACGCTCAATTTCAGAGCGCCCTTGGGCAATAGCCACTCGTCGCTCCCAGCGTATACGTCCACTTGAGCGATCAAGGGCAATTAATTTACCACTGGCCTGCCCCACTATAATCAGACCTTCAAAAAAGACCGGTTTACTGGTGCCTCGCATAGTCAGCACCGGCAGATTACCATCGTAGACCCAGCGCTGCTCTCCGCTTGCCTCATCGAGCCCATACAATCGCCCATCAAAGGTATGCACTACCAGCAAATCACCATTGGTCACCGGAGGAGATAAAATCTCACTGCTCAACTTTCTGCGCCAAAGCTCCTTACCATCGACAAGACCAAGACTAATAACGACGCCAGTATGGGTTCCAACATAGAAATTATCACCACCAATACCAATACCACCACTAATGGTTTCATTCAGCGATTGGCGCCAAATAACTTCACCATCGTCCTGACTCACCAACATCAGAGTGCCAAAAACCGAGGCAACCAACAGCTTTTCATCGACCATCACCGGATCAATGCGATTGTAGTTACTACCCAGGCCCTTTCCAGTTTCGCGCTGCCACAGCCTTCTCAAGCCTGTTTCGGGCTCAAACACCTGCAGTTCAGCCGGCTCCATATCCTCCTCATCCTTCGATGAGTTGGAACTGCAACCCGCTGTTGCTAGCAAAGCAAGCAAAACACATAAGGACAATAGCCCGCCCAGGCGATACTGCTGATGCATAAAACCTAGCCTTCCTGTTTTGTTTCTGGTTCAGCCGCTGGAGGAGTCGAGAGAACAGGAAGATCAAAAATCAGCGACTGATCGGGCTCGGCAAGCCCTTGCATCTTCATTTCAAGGAGAGGACTAGGCTGTGTAGCTTGCTGGGAATGAATTTCCATCGCCGCTTTATAAGCCGCATGAGCTTTCTGCTTATCATTTTTTTCCAGCAGAATGTCACCTTTGGTTTCCTGATAAGCTGCGCCATAAATGCCGACTTCTGCACCTTCTAGCAGAGAGAGCGCTTGATCTGTGTTGCCGGCAGCAAATTTAACCCGCGCTAAACGCAGCTGAGCGAGACTGGCTAAAGCCGGCTCGGCATTGGCAACAACCCAGGCCAATTGCGCATCCGCCTCATCATAATCTTTGGCGTCAACCGCCAGCTTTGCGATCAGCATCGCTGCATACTGAGCGTAATTTGAGCTGGCGTGCTGCTCTTTCAAGCTACTAGCCATATGCCTGGCAGTCTGCAACTGTACATCGTCTGGTTTGCTATTATCGCCACCTACAGCATCCAATAACTCTTGATAAGCAATGCTGGCGGCACCGCTATTGGAAATTTGCCGGTCTTGCCACCACTGCCAGCCAAACATGAGTGCTATTGATATGCCAATAATCGCAATGGTTTGCGATCCATTTTCCTGCCACCAATTTTTAATCGCTTCTACTTGCTCTTCTTCTGTACGATAGGTATCCACCACCGACTCCTGATCTATCTTGCTATTATTTGATTGTTCTTTCTCATTACGTTCTTATTGCGCCAACACAACTAGCTATTCAGGGCAAACAAAGTCCCCAATTGGTGAGCAAGCAAATCAAACGAAACACGACGATGCTCTCCCAGCTCTTCACCGGCAAAAGCCGACAGAAAGCGTAGAGTCACCTCTTTGCTGCTTAATTCATCTTCATTCAATATCAAGGCAAGCTTGGCGCCGCTTTTATTCGCCTTTTTCATTTGGCTTTTAAAGCTACCGCCACCGCAATGCTTGAGTATTCTCAGTCCTGGCAAAGCCTCTCGAAGCTGCTCAACCAATCCCACCGTCGCACACTGCAGCGACTCTTCAGCACCCGCCACAACATATACGTCAATTCTATCCTGCACACTAGCCGGAACACTAGCAGTTGCCTGTAATAAAAGTGTTAATCGCTCAATTCCCATGGCAAAACCCACCGCAGGGGTTGATTTACCACCAAGTTGCTCCACTAAACCGTCATAACGACCGCCCGCACAAACAGTGCCTTGGGCCCCAAGCTTGTCAGTCACCCATTCAAAGACAGTTTTGCCGTAATAATCGAGACCGCGAACCAGGCGAGAATTAATCTCATAAGACACGCCAGCAGCATTCAGCAGCTTTTTTAAACTGGAAAAATGCGCAAGCGACTCCTCATCAAGATAATCGAACAGATCAGGCGCGCCATCTAACAGTTTTTGCGTCTCTTCGCTCTTGGAATCCAGTATCCGCAGGGGGTTACTTTCCAGGCGTCGTAGGCTGTCATCATCCAGTCGGTCTTTATTTTCAGATAAGTATTCAACCAAAGCCTGGCGAAAATTAGCTCGAGCTTCCAGTGAGCCAATGGAATTTAACTGCAAGGTGACATGATCACTGATTCCCAGGCGTTGCCATAGGCGAGCCGTCATCAAAATAACTTCCGCATCAATATCCGGGCTTGCCAGGCCAAAAGCTTCCACCCCGATTTGATGGAACTGTCGCTGCCGACCCTTTTGCGGCCGCTCGTAGCGAAACATCGGGCCGCTGTACCAAAGACGCTGCACGGTTCCCTGACTGACCAGACCGTTTTGTATGCAAGCTCGCACACAGCCTGCGGTACCCTCCGGGCGCAGGGTCAGGCTCTCGCCATTACGATCTTCGAAGGTATACATTTCCTTCTCGACAATATCGGTAACTTCGCCAATTGAGCGCTTAAACAGCTCAGTCTGCTCAACAATAGGAAAACGAATCTCCTGATAACCATAGGCAGCCGTAAGCTGCGCCATAATTTGCTCTACATATTGCCAAACGGCTGTCTGCTCCGGGAGCAGGTCAACCATGCCCCGGATTGCTTGTATATTCGCCAAGATTAAGATTCCATCATTCTAACTGAAGGGTAATTTACACGGCTTATTAGGTAACCGTTACGGCTATTGGTTCATCGCTACCGGCAGCTTTTTCGGCCGCTTTCTCTCGGATTAACGCTTCCAGCTTATCAACCAGGTCATCATTTGTTAGTTTGTGATCAGGCAAACCTGCCACATAAACCAGGTTATTGGGAGAACCTCCCGTCAAACCCACATCCACTTCCTTAGCCTCTCCCGGTCCATTAACGATACAGCCAATGACAGCAACATCCAGCGGTGTTTTGATATCTTCCAGTCTGCTTTCCAGCGCTATCATGGTTTTGATAACATCAAAATTCTGACGTGAACAGCTGGGGCAGGCAATAAAATTGATGCCGTTACTGCGCAACTTTAAGGATTTGAGAATATCAAAGCCGACTTTGACCTCTTCTACAGGATCAGCGGCCAGAGAGACCCTCAAGGTATCACCAATACCGTCCATTAATAAGGCACCAAGACCAATGGAGGATTTTACTGTTCCCGCTCGCAGGCCACCCGCTTCGGTGATGCCCAGGTGCAAAGGTTGCTCAATCTGCTTGGCTAGCTGGCGATAGGCCTCAACAGCCATAAAAATATCTGAGGCTTTAACGCTAATTTTATATTCCTGAAAATCCAGCTTATCAAGGATGTCGATATGACGCATGGCGGACTCAACCAGCGCTTCTGGGGTAGGTTCACCGTATTTTCTCAGTAGCTCTTTTTCCAACGAACCACCGTTTACACCAATGCGAATCGGTATATTGTTATCACGAGCCGCATCAACAACCGCCCTCACCCGCTCGTCTTTACCAATATTACCGGGATTAATACGCAGGCAATCCACCCCTAGTTCAGCAACACGCAGGGCTATACGGTAGTCAAAATGAATATCAGCCACCAGCGGCACGCTAACTTGCTGGCGAATTTGGCCAAAAGCCTCGGCAGCTTCCATACTGGGTACGGACACACGCACGATATCGGCGCTCACCTCTTCCAGCCTTTTAATCTGGGCAACGGTCGCGGCAACATCGCAGGTGTTGGTATTGGTCATGCTCTGAACGGTAATGGGGGAATCCCCACCCACAGGAACATTGCCGACCATAATCTGACGAGATTGTCGGCGTTTAATCGGAGATGTGTAATGCATTAACTATGAGTTACCTAAAATTAGCTTAGCCATATTGTCACGGCGATGGGCGTCTATATCAACCGGCTCACCATTATAACTAAGACTAACCGCTGGCGCATAACCCAAAATGACTCTGAAGGGAGGTTTGCCACGTAATTGCAGCATTTCATCGGCTTTTTTAAGGCTGGCGTAGATAATTTGTTCATCACCGTCTCGCACTTCAACCCAGCAATCACCGGTAAAGTAGAAGGACAAGCGTGAATCCTGGGCAATTTCTACGGAGGAGTCGTCCTGCACATTATTAGCAGGGCTAATATCACCCATGGTTGTCACTAAACTTATCTGCAGCTGCAATGGAGGGACGATATCGATTTCTTCCTCCGCATATTCCGTCAAAGGACCAATGACGGTGGTGCCTTCAGCGGTATCAACACGCACGATATTATCTGAATAATCAACTACTTGAGGCTCCGACTGATGAGCGAACCACCAAACAGACAGAGCCACCAATACACTCAGCGCTAGGCCATAGGCCGTTTTGTGCTGCTTGTGCTGGAGGCCCATATTCATGGTGAGGTCGGCAGATACAGTAGGCTCGGCGACATTCTGCGCCAGCTCTTTGTCTTCTTCACGGCGGTTTAAACGATATTGATTGGCAAACTCTTCCGGATTTAAGCCAACCAACCGAGCATAATTTTTTAGATAGCCGACAACGAAGGTATCGCCTGGCAACTTATGAAACTCACCATCTTCAATGGCATGCAATTGATTTCTTAGTAATTTTAGGCTCGCAGCAGCGTCCATACGGCTCAGCCCAGCCTCCTCTCGAGCCTGTCTGAGAAACATACCAAGTTGTTGATTGTTGTAATCGCTACTCATATTTACTGTACGATCAATCCTGCGACTGCTGCTCAAGCGCTTTAAGCTCAAGAAACTCTTTAGATTTCGGATATAAGTTCTTCAATACCATACTATAGCTGGCAATTGTATCTTTGTCGTCAAACACCGTCGCTAAATGAATACCCAGCAACAAACTGCGGGG
>JAUXDF010000321.1 GCA_030618505.1 Spongiibacteraceae bacterium
CATTGTTTTTCTCTTGGTTTTACGGCTGATCAGGGTGCTGTCGTTGAGTTGCCGAATGGTAGAGGAGGGCGAGGAAATATGCAATGCTCTTAATGCCCATTAAGGGTAGCTATAAGGTAAATTCGTAAGCGGGAGCGCTGTGCTCCGTGTAGCTTTGGGTAAGAGCCTATGAAATCTACGGAAGATTTTAGCAGCCATTGGATTAAGTGTAGTTAGCGCCCATCCAGAAATTAGACAAAGAGATGCTGGCCAACGCAAATCTTGCGACTTAAAGGCCTTGAAAAGGCCTAGGAGCTAGATTTGCGTTGGCCAGGAGCGGACTTAATTTTCGAAAACTTCCGGTTTCTGGTTAGGCACTAGTTAGGAACGTAAACGAAATAAGTTCGTCATTTGGCGCCGTTATTTGTTTCGGGGCCGAGGCGCGAAAATGGCCGCATAGTGTGCTATGTAACTCTTTTTGTAACGAAAGCACCGAGCAAAAGAACAAGTCAAATGGCGAAGTTATTTCATGCTCGGCCCTTAATATCCATCTATAAATAGGGTGTTTTTCTGTAAGTCAGGGGCAGATATAATATAAGCCCCTTAGCCTGCGCCCGTCACCACCACATCATGATCCATGTACTTTTTATAGATTCAATTAACAAGGTGAACGCCAGCGAGTGGAACGCCGTCGCGGGAGTTGACTACCCTTTTACCCGTCATGAATTTCTAAAAGCACTGGAAGACTCCCAAGCTACCCACGCAAACACCGGCTGGCAGGCTCAACATGCACTGCTCTATCGTGACAACCTATTGATCGCGATTTTACCGCTGTATATCAAACACCATAGCTACGGAGAATACGTCTTTGATCACGCCTGGGCTAATGCCTACCAGCAACATGGCCTTGATTATTATCCGAAACTACTCAGCGCTATTCCTTTCACCCCTGCCACAGGGCAACGGCTCTGTTATTTAGCTGATGAAGACCCACAAGAGATCAGCCAATTTCTTTTTAAAGCGATAGAAAAACACGCAAAAGAACTTTCCGTATCATCCTGGCACTTGTTATTCCCCCAGCAGGAAATATCTCAGTTATTTAGCACCATCGGCGCCAAACAAAGAATCGGCGTGCAATTTCACTGGCAAAATCACAACTACCAATCCTTTGATGATTTCCTCGCTACCTTTAGTTCGCGTAAACGAAAAAATTTAAAAAAGGAACGTCGCCGGATTCGCGAGCAAGGTATCGATATCAAGGTTTATGAGGGCACCGACATCCCCTCCTCGCTATGGGAAACTTTTTATCAATTTTACCAAATGACCTATAGTAAACTCAGCGGTCACGGAGGTTATCTAACGCAAACCTTCTTTGAAAAAATTGCCGAGAGTATGCCGGAACATCTGGTATTGGTCATCGCTCGTCATCAGGATCAAACGATTGCCGCTGCGCTAAATTTTAGAGATTCAAATACGCTATATGGCCGGTACTGGGGTTGCAGTAAGGAGCTGGATCAACTGCACTTTGAAGCCTGCTATTATCAGGGCATTGAATACTGCATTAAACACAACTTAGCAAAATTCGACCCTGGCGCTCAGGGTGAGCACAAAATACAACGGGGTTTTAATCCCGTCTACACTTACTCAAACCATCTTATTCTCGACAGTCGATTTAAAACGGCCATCGATGATTTTTTGCAGCAGGAAAAGTCCCATATCAAACGTTATCACCAACAGGCAGAACAATACCTGCCCTTCAAGAAAACAGCTGACTAAAGGGCGTTGTTACGCTGTTCTTACTGCCATACACAGCGTTCCTGATGCCCAATGCCAGAGTCTCAATTGTGAGATTTGTAATTAGTGCCCATCCAGAAATTAGACAAAGAGATCCTGGCCAATGCAAATCTTGTGACTTAAAGGCCTTGAAAAGGCCTAGGAGCTAGATTTTCGTTGGCCAGGAGCGGACTTAGTTTTCGAAAACTTCCGGTTTCTGGTTAGGCACTAATTAAGCAGCAGCCTCACGATTTTGTTGGTACTTCCTCTTTAACTGTTTCAGAATAGTATGATAAGCCTTGGTAAAGGCTCGGCACGCTTCAATCGGTTTAGCAATTTCCTGCGAGAGACAAAAGGCAACCTCGCCCAAGCCTTTAGCCATAATTTTCACACCCTGGCGATTAAGAAACAGCAGCTGATTGATGCCTTCTATTTTTCTGGCCAATTGGCAGCGTGTCCACTGCCCACTGTCATCACGATAGAGCATCCATTGACCTTCGGTGTAACAAAGAATCTGATCAATAAGCGAGATAGTAAAATCACTTTCTGCTCCATCCACCGCCTCTACGCTCTCCAGGCAAGGCGTATCAACACGCTCAGGCATTACCCCCTTTAAGACGGCAATATGAAGCTGTTCGATATCCGACAGAACATTGTCAACTTCATCGTGAAGGGCAACTGAAATCAAGGCTTGTCGAAGTTGCTCATTCAGTAAGGGAATGATATCGAATTTTTGCTGCTCCTCCGCATCAGTTTTATTCGCTTTAAAAGACCAAATCAGATTTTTCGTCAGCTCTTTTTTACTCGCCCATTCCTCACTCTCATCACCATGATTAAGATGGCACAGCTTGAGGCTTTCCAGCCAATGATGATGCAGGAAATTAATCACTGCCTCCGGCAACCGCGTATCCTTCATACATCGATTAAGATAGTTGATCGCCAGCTCTTCAGACTGCCGGGCTTTTAGCTTTCCTGCTTCAGTATCACATTGCCGTTCGCCCAATTTTTTTGTCCGCAGGGCATCGTCTTCAAAAAACTTGCGCAGTTTTAACTGCTGCTCTTTAATCAGCTCTGCATTAATGCCATCAATATTTTCAATAGTATTTATCGCAGTGGAAATTTCATTAAAAAAACGCTCGCCTGCCTTTCCCAAATCGGGATACCAGCCAATGCTATACTCACAAACATCATCGATAAGCTGATGCGCAGGATGGTTTTTTGATGTCAGAAAGGTTTTATCCTCCAGCGCCAATATTGCCAGTGGCAGATGTAAACCCTGCAGGCACTCAATAATGCTGTCGTCAATATCGGCCTGTTTTACCAGTTGCTTAAAAATCGCATCGACAAAACGAAGTAGCAGGGCGTGCTTTTGCTCAAGGTACTGGTCTTGCGGCAAAACTGCTTTCAGCAATTGCATGACCGTCGCCTCTATGGGCTTGTTCTTTTTTGTCTGCAACTTTGACAGATAGCTGTTCAGTGCCTCTTTAGTCAGGCTCTGAGAACCACGGGTACTATCCGCCAGCGACCCGCCATCACCAAAACTGCCCTGCAGCAGTATTTCAAGAGCGGCAAAATCACCGGCCAAAATTTTATTAAGCTCGATATTATCGGGATATGAAGGCATAGCATAAAGCGTAGACGCTTTATTTGAATTAACGTAATTGTTTAGCATAATAAAACAAACACTTTGAACCCACCATTTTCGTCATCCCCGAGGTGTTTTGTCGGGGATCCAGAGTCCTGCAAACTGGATTCCGGCTAAAAGACTGCCGGAATGACGACCTTGTGGCTTTGCATACAAAACGCTAAGCTCTATTTCTTATCCGGGAGAGCAAGCAGCAGCTCAAGTTCTGCCAACAACTCTATTCGAGCCGGTGTTTTTCTAAGGGAAATTAATTGCTCTTTAGCATCCACGAATAGCACTCTCGCCGCCGTTTTGTCACCAGCTTGCTGTTTAATTTTCCCGAAATCGACTTTCCACTTTGGGCTATTGCCTAACATAGCCTGCAAACTTAACATCCGCGCAATTGCCTGCTCATAGTTTTTATTTCTCTGCTCAAGCTCTACCGCAAAATATTGTAACTGCGGATTTAAACCCAGTCTTTCTATCCCCTGATCAAGCATAGCGATGGCGGCGGGTATCCCCTTGTCCGGTAATGCCAACAGCATTTGTGCTGCAGAAATGTAATAACCAGGATCAGGATTTTTTCGAACCTTAAAAAATAGCTCAAAATCAGCCAATGATGCACGATAGTTACCAGCATCTCGCTGCAGGCGGGCTCTGTACTCTAGCGATGATGGGTGATTTGGGAAGGTTTTCAGATAAGAATCGAAATATTTTTGCGCTAAGGGAAACTCTTTTGCGCGGTAGTGCAATACGCCCAGCGCAAATGCGACATTAACTGGGTCGCCAAGCGTTTCAGCCTTGCGAAAATCAACCATGGCCGGAGAATATTTACCTTTGTCAGAGTAGGTC
>JAUXDF010000187.1 GCA_030618505.1 Spongiibacteraceae bacterium
AAATCAAGTCCGGTCATGGCCAACGCAAATCTAGCTCCTAGGCCTTTTCAAGGCCTTTAAGTCGCAAGATTTGCGTTGGCCATGACCTCTTTGTTTAATTTCTGGATGGGCACTAGTTAGTGCCTATCCAGAAACTCTATTCGTCCTCCCTGCGAAGGCAGGGATCCAGTATGCTTGTGAATTCCCTGGCTTTCTGCCTTCGCAGGAATGACGAGGTGTGAAAATATGGGCACTCGTTAAATAAAGGAGTAAATATGAGCTGGCAACTTACCGGAATTGCTGGCCGAGAGCAAACCTGCAGAAAATTACCATTTTGAGAGCTTACTTTATGCGCGTTGGCGGGCAATTGTTCTATAATTAGCGGCTGATTCAGAATTTTTGCTGATAGCTTGGTAGATAGTTTAAGAATATGTCTTACTCAGATGAATAATAAAACGGGACGGGAAGCTAAAGGGATGCAGTCGACCGAACAAGAGTTGGCAGAGCGCGAACAATTTCTCGGGGCGATCTTGCGTGCGATTCCCGATTTTTTGTTTGTTTACGATTTCGAACGCCGTGAACATATCTTTGCTAATAACGATATTGGCGCCTACCTGGGTTATTCCAAAGAGCAAATCAGCGAAGCCGGCGATCGACTTTTTTCCTATGTGATTCACCCGGATGATGCCTTGAACGCACAGCAAATGCTGACCATGCGTGACGATCATGGCAGGAATGAAGTCTACGAGCATACTATTCGCTTGCAGGACAGTGATGGTGAGTGGCGTTATTTCTATTTTCGTGGTGCAGGCCTGGAGCGTACTGAAAGCGACGAGGTGAAATACAGCGTGGTGGTCGCTCGGGATATTACTGAGGTGTTAAAAACCGAGCAGAGCTTAAATGAGAAGGAGCAGCGTTTAAGGTTACTGGAGGAGAATTTCACCGATGTAGTGCTATGTACGGATAATCAGTTGCAGCTTGATTATGTCAGTCCTTCTATCCGCTCATTACTCGATTATAAACCCCAGGATTTGTTGACGATGGAGTCTGCACAAGGATTTGATATTCTGGGTCTTGGTCAGCGCATCGAAGGGCTGCGTAGTGATTACCGCCATGCCCAGAGTCAGTGTAAGAAACTCGCTTATGAGGGGGAGGACTATCAGAGCATTATTCTCAGTGAAGCTCTGCACCATGATGGCACAACAATTCCGGTAGAAATAAAGATTACACTGTTGATAGGCAAGCAATACCATGAGTTGCAGGGCTTGCTGATTATCTGCCGTGATATTCGTGAGCGAATGCGCGTTGAGGCAGACTTGCACTTGGCAGCCAAGGTCTTTGAGAGCAGCCTGGAAGGGATTTATATTACCAATCAGCAGGGTATTATTGTCCAGGTCAATCAGGCCTTTTGTGATATTACCGGTTATAGTGCGGAGCAAAGTCTCGGCCAGCGCCCGGCCTTTTTGGGCTCGGGCTGGCACGAGGACTATTTTATCCATGAAATTCAGCCAGTGCTTGAACGCAGTGGTTATTGGCAGGGTGAGGTCATTAACCGTCGTGTTTCCGGCAGTGTATTTCCTGCCTGGGTGGGAATTACGGCAGTGCACTCCAGCGCTGGTGATTTGCAGGGTTATATCACCACCTTTCGAGATGTGACTGAATTTAAAGACAACGAGCAGCAAATTCGCAAGTTGGCTTATTATGATGCCCTCACTGACCTGCCTAATCGCAGCCTTTTCCTTGATCGCCTGAGTCAGGAGATTCAGCGTGCACGGCGTAATCGTAATCATGTCGCGTTGCTTTTTCTTGATCTGGATCGTTTTAAGGTCATCAACGATTCCATGGGGCATGCGGTTGGTGATCGCTTGTTAGCTGAGGTGGCCCGACGCCTGAAAGAAAGTATTCGCGCCGATGATACCGTGGCGCGGATGGGTGGCGATGAATTCACTATTATCCTCAACGATCTCAGTAATCGTGAAGATGCTGAATCTGCGGCAACCCAGGTTGCCCAAAAGGCCCTGCGAACATTGTCCGAGGCCTTTGTGCTGCAGGGCCGAGAGATGTATATCAGTGCCAGCATTGGCATTGCTGTTTATCCCGAGGATGGAAATCATAACGACGAATTACTTAAAAATGCCGATACGGCCATGTATCACGTTAAGGCAGCGAGTAAAAATGGCTATCAATTTTATGCCGAGTCGATGAACGCTCGCGCTCTGGAGAGGCTTGAGCTGCAAAACAGCCTGCATCGAGCCATGGCTGAGCAGGAATTTGAGCTGAACTATCTGCTGATTAAATCCCTGCAAGATGGAAGTACAACCGGTGTTGAGGCCTTGCTTCGCTGGCGTCATCCCGACAAAGGCTTGTTGGGACCGGAGCAGTTTCTGGCGGTGGCGGAGGAGTGCGGCCTGAGCGTTAAAATAGGCGCCTGGGTGATAAAAAAAGCCTGTCTGCAAATGGCTGCCTGGCTGAAGGCGGGACAGGGTTATGAGCGTGTGGCGGTGAATATTTCAGCCCTGCATTTCAGTGAAGGTAATCTGATTGAGCATGTGATTGATGGGCTTGATGCGAGCGGGATTTTCCCCCATCAGCTGGAGCTGGAGTTCCAGGAAGCCCTGTTGATGGACGATATTGGTTATACCCAGGCTATGTTGCAGGACCTTAAGGCTCTGGGGGTGCGTTTGTCGGTGGATGATTACGGAACGGGGTTTTCTTCCTTGCACCACCTGCAGCAATTACCGGTGGATAGTTTGAAGATTGATCGACGTTTTATTGAGCATATGCCCAAATCTGCCGAAGATACCCGTTTGGCCAGAGCGATTATCTCCCTGGCGCAGAGTTTTGGTTATAGTGTTATCGCCGAAGGCGTTGAAAGTGAGCTGCAGCTTGAGTACCTGGCCTCGCTCGACTGCCAGGAAGCACAGGGTTATTATTTTGGTAAGCCTGCATCGGCTGAGCGAATTAACAAGCTGTTGAGCATAAATAAAAAGTAGCTAATATGGACTGTAAAATATTCCTGATGATAGCTGCTTCGGTATTTTTACTTTAAATAATGCCTGAATCTAAGGTCTGTCGCCGTCGAATCGAGTGAAGACAATAGCGTAGACTTCGTTTTTACAAGGTTTACCAAGCCCTAGTTAGTGTCTATCCAGAAACTGGTAGTTTTCGAAAATTAAGTCCGCTCCTGGCCAACGCAAATCTAGCTCCTAGGCCTTTTCAAGGCCTTTAAGTCGCAAGATTTGCGTTGGACAGGATCTCTTTGTCTAATTTCTGGATGGGCACTAGTTAGATGCCGCTAAAATTTCTGCACCATTTCCCGGTACTCTTGGCCCTCAGATCGTGTAAAATGCGCGCTCTTTCCGTACCGCACAAGTGATTTATACACCCTGGGGGATGCTGATGTTCCAAAAAGATATGCGTATTGCCGGTTTTGACGATGAAGTAATGGCTGCAATTGAGGCTGAAGAGCAGCGTCAGGAAGAGCACATTGAACTGATTGCTTCTGAAAACTATACCAGCCCAAGGGTAATGGAGGCGCAGGGTTCTGCACTGACCAATAAATACGCCGAAGGCTACCCCGGCAAGCGTTATTACGGCGGTTGTGAACACGTTGATATTGTTGAAGATTTAGCGATTGAGCGAGCCAAGCAGTTATTTGGTGCTGACTACGCTAATGTGCAGCCCCATTCGGGCTCACAGGCTAATGCTGCGGTGTATATGGCCTTGTGCCAGCCAGGCGATACCGTGCTGGGCATGAGCCTGGCCGATGGCGGCCACCTTACTCACGGTGCCAAACCCAGTTTTTCTGGCAAGATGTATAACGCGGTGCAATACGGTTTGAATGCCGAGACCGGCGAGGTGGATTACGAGCAGGTTGAGGCGCTGGCGCTGGAGCACAAGCCAAAAATGATTATTGCCGGTTTTTCTGCCTATTCGCGTGTCATGGACTGGCAGCGTTTTCGTGATATTGCCGATAAAGTGGGTGCTTATCTATTTGTTGATATGGCACACGTGGCGGGTTTGATTGCCGCGGGTATCTACCCCAATCCTGTACCGATTGCTGATGTGGTAACCACTACCACCCACAAAACCCTGCGTGGACCTCGTGGTGGTTTAATTCTGGCCCGTGCCAATGAAAAAGAAGATATCGGTAAAAAGCTCAATTCTGCTGTTTTCCCCGGGAGTCAGGGTGGACCGCTGATGCATGTGATCGCCGCCAAAGCCGTGTGTTTTAAAGAGGCGATGGACGAGCGTTTTGCCACTTACCAGCAGCAGGTTGTCAAGAATGCTCAGGCGATGGCGACCACCTTGATTGAGCGCGGCTACGATGTGGTCTCCGGTGGCACCGATGATCACCTGTTTCTGCTCAGCCTGATTGGCCGTGACTATACCGGTAAAGATGCTGATGCTGCTCTGGGGCGCGCCAATATCACCGTCAATAAAAATGCCGTCCCTAATGATCCTCGCTCGCCCTTTGTGACCAGTGGTCTGCGAATAGGTACGCCAGCGATCACCAGCCGTGGATTTACAGAAACTGAGTCTAAGCAGTTAGCGGGCTGGATTTGCGATATTCTTGATGATATCAACAATGAGACCTTGATCGAGCAGATCAAACAGCAGGCGCTGGCGCTTTGTAAGCGTTTCCCTGTTTACTCATAGGCACTGGTGATTAGCATAGGTGCTGGCGGGGTGTTTAAATCTCGCTGGGCTTGCTAATTAAAAAGGTTGGTAACTATTAAGCAAAGTTTGTCATTCCGGCAGTCTTTTAGCCGGAGTCCAGTTTGCAGGATTCTGGATCCCCGACAAAACACTTCGGGGATGACGAAAATGGTGAGTTCAGAATGTTTATTTCATTATGTTGAATAGTTACAAAGGTTAATTGATGCGCTGTCCATTTTGCTCTGCTGCCGATACCAAGGTGATTGACTCGCGACTGGTTGCCGAGGGTGCTCAGGTGCGTCGTCGACGCGAATGCCTGGGTTGTTCTGAGCGATTTACCACCTATGAGACATCAGAGCTGTTGATGCCCAAAGTGATCAAACAAAATGGTAATCGCCAGCCTTTTGATGAAGAAAAATTGCGCAGTGGTATCACTCGCGCACTGGAAAAGCGCCCTGTCAGTGTCGAGAAAATCGAGGCGGTGGTTGGCCAGATTAAACAGGCTCTGCAGGCGACCGGTGAGCGTGAAATTAAATCACTGGTGATTGGCGAGCAGGTGATGAGCCATCTTCGTCAGCTCGATCATGTCGCTTTTGTCCGTTTTGCTTCGGTGTATCGCGATTTTCAGGATCTTAATGAATTTCGTGAAGAAATTGATCGGCTGGCAAAAGAGCCGAAACCTCAAGGTGATGAATAAGTCTGGTTTGCTCCGGGCTCAAGCATAATGACTAGTTCTTTTTCTCAACATACTGCTTTTATGGCGCGGGCTATCCAGCTGGCGGCCCGAGGCCTTTACACTTGCTCGCCTAATCCGCGGGTTGGTTGTGTGCTGGTAAAATCCGGGCAGATAATTGCCCAGGGCTGGCACCAAAAAGCCGGCGAAAAACACGCTGAGGTGAATGCCTTGGCTGATGCTCTCAGTGGTGGTTTTGGTGACGATATTAAAGGCGCTACCGCCTACGTAACCCTGGAGCCTTGCAGTCATCATGGCCGGACGCCGCCCTGCTGTAATGCCTTGATCAAGGCCGAAGTTGCCGAGGTGGTGATCGCCATGCAGGATCCTAATCCGCTGGTTGCTGGCGAGGGAATAAAACGGTTACAAGCGGCGGGAATCAAAGTCGTTTGTGGTGTGCTGGAGCAGGAGGCCCGTGCTTTAAATTCCGGCTTTATTAAGCGTATGGAGCAGGGAATGCCGCTGCTGCGTTGCAAAATGGCGATGAGCCTGGATGGCCGTACCGCGATGGCCTCAGGGGAAAGTCAGTGGATTACCGGCAGTGCTGCAAGAAAAGAAGTGCAGCGGCTCAGGGCACAAAGTTGCGCTATCATTACCGGCATTGACTCGGTATTACTGGACGACTCGTCATTAACGGTGCGGGCGCAGGAGCTGGATTTACCCGAAGCGGAGTTGATTGCCCAGCGTCAGCCCCTGCGGGTGGTGGTGGATTCAGCTCTGCGTATACCTTTGTCGGCTAAAATTTTAAAGCAATCCGGACGTACTTTGTTGGTGACGGCCAACCAAAACGAAAATCTACAGCGGGTTATTTCCCAGCGAGGCGTTGAAGTACTTTGTCTGCCCGGGAAAGATAAGCGTGTTGATCTTCAGGCACTGATGAAATATTTAGCCGAGCAGCAATGTAATGAAGTGCTGCTGGAGGCGGGCGCAAGGCTGGCCGGCAGTGCCTTACAAGCACAATTGATTGATGAACTGCGCATTTATATGGCGCCGCTTTTGATGGGCAGTGAAGCGCGGCCGCTATTTGATTTGCCTCTGCAGACGATGGCTGACAAGATGACGCTGAAAATTCAACAAATACGCGCAGTTGGCGACGACTGGTGCATAGACGCTTTGCCTCAATATCATTGAATAGGTAGGGTGCGGTTCCCGCACCATTAAGCGCCGATGCTTGTAGTTTAAGTGCTTGGCATCAGGTTCTTTGGTGCGGG
>JAUXDF010000079.1 GCA_030618505.1 Spongiibacteraceae bacterium
CCAGGGGGTGATGATAATAGTCAGCGGACCAGCGCAGCAGTTTAATGATGGCTGTTGGCAAAATTGGTGCATCATCCAGTATAGCGAGGGCAGCTTTTAGTTTGTTTTTTGCCAGCCCGCTCTTCTCGCTGGTGGAAACCAAGATGGCAACAACCTCCCTGTTGCCCAGCGGTACCAGTACGCGTATGCCAGTCTTTAAGTTTTGGTATTGTTCTTTGGGTAGGCTTTCAGGGGGGAGGTAGTCAAACAGTCGCCGCAGTGGAGTGGGTACAGCAATATGGAGGATCAGGTCGACTGGCATCTATTTATCTGTATATAAGGTCTTGTTTATAGGGAGTAAACTGCGCTTGAGCCATTCTAGCAGATTCAGTGCTTGTCAATTGGCGAAATTTTGGTACTATGCGCGTCTATTTTTTGCTCGGTCGTGCTTGAAGATGCATGACAGGGTAATGATTTAAAATTCAGTAACTATGGATGCGGTGCCTGGCAAAGATCAGGTGGCGGCATCCGGCAAAGCGTAGGACAGTAACCATGAGACCTGATATACACCCCCAGTATAATGAATTATCCGCCACTTGCAGTTGTGGGAATGTGATCAAAACACGTTCGACTTTGGCGGAGGACATCCATATCGACGTATGTTCCAGCTGTCACCCTTTTTACACTGGAAAGCAGAAAATTGTTGATACCGGTGGTCGTATTGATCGCTTTAAGAAGCGTTTTGCTGGTCGTGGTAGCAGTAAGTAAAAGTGCGGCGCAGACTTTGATTATAAAATTTCAGAAATGCTGGAATTTGCAAAATAAGACACTTTTCAGTGTCTTTTTTTATGCCTGCTTTTTGCATGCAGGCCTTGCTGAGGCGGCCTCGCAGCTAAGTTGTGCTCTTTCGGGTAGCAGTGAGACGGTTGTGGTCAAGCGGGTATTGGATGGTGATACTCTAATATTGGCCGATGATAGCCGGGTCAGGCTAATTGGGCTTAATACGCCCGAGTTGGCGCGCGAGGGGCGGGCCGCAGAACCGCTGGCTCTCGCGGCAAAGACCTACCTGAAGTCACTGGCCGGAGCTGGGACAAGTTTGCGATTGCAAAGAGGGCATGAGGCCCGCGATCACTACGGGAGAGACCTGGCACATCTGTTTCTGCCTGATGGTCGCAGTGTAGAACAGGCCTTGCTGGCGGCAGGTATGGGTTTTCATATTGCTATACCACCCAATCTGGACTATCTCGATTGTCTGCGATCGGCGGAGAATTCTGCCCGAGATTCAAAGCGTGGTGTTTGGTCTGATAGATATTTTTTGCCTTTGGGTGCAGCACAGCTTAGCCATGATATGCAGGGTTTCAGGCGCGTTCAAGGTATTGTTAGCTCGCTTGAAAAAACAAAAGCAGCCTGGTGGCTGGAGCTGGAAGGGGATCTTGTGCTGCGCATTAAAAAGTCTGAGTTGGTAAATTTTGACCGACATCTACTGGAGCGTCTGCCAGGCCAGGAAATTGTTGTTCGTGGTTGGCTGATTAATCGCCATGCTCGGAAAAGTCAGAAAAAAGGTCAGTATAAGCCCTGGATAATGTCGCTTAAGCATCCGCTGGCTATAGTCGGCTGGCCTGATTGAGGCGCTGTTTGATGCGCTTTTTACTTGTTGTCTGCGGGGGTTTTCTATATCCTTCCGCGTTCGTTTTTTAAAACCAAAGTAATGGTTGGTCTAGCTATAATGTCAAAAGATTTCAAACAAGCTGCTCTTGATTACCATGAACTGCCAAAACCCGGCAAAATCAGCATAGAGCTGACGACTTCTGCGGAAACTCAGAATGATCTAGCGCTGGCGTATAGTCCTGGTGTGGCCGAGCCGGTAAGAGCAATAGCTGAAAACCCGGACGATGCCTATCGTTATACGGCTAAGGGCAATTTGGTTGCGGTGATCACTAATGGCAGTGCGATTCTTGGCCTGGGAGATCTTGGGCCTTTGGCCAGTAAGCCGGTGATGGAAGGTAAGAGCTTGTTATTTAAGCGTTTTGCGGGTATTGACTCTGTAGATATTGAGGTTGACTGCGATAGCCCTCAGGCTTTTATTAATACCGTGAGCTCCATTGCAGACACCTTTGGTGGTATTAATCTTGAGGATATCAAAGCGCCTGAGTGTTTTGAAATTGAGAAGGTGCTGATCGAGAAGTGCAGTATCCCGGTTTTTCACGATGACCAGCATGGTACAGCGATTGTTACCGCCGCCGGAATGTTGAATGCGCTGGAAATTCAGGGTAAAAAACTGTCCGAGGCCAAAGTGGTCTGCCTGGGTGCTGGAGCGGCAGCGATTGCCTGTATGCGTCTGTTGGTTTGTTGCGGCATTAGTCGGGAAAACATCTTTATGCTGGATCGCAAAGGTGTTGTTTATCACGGCCGCGATGGCATTAATGAGTTTAAGGCCGAATTTTCCAATGACACTGATAAGCGCACTTTGGCAGATGCCTGTGATGGTGCGGATGTTTTTGTTGGATTATCCGGAGCGAACTTGTTAACAGCGGATGTGTTGAAGAAAATGGCGAAAAACCCCATCGTTTTTGCCTGCTCAAATCCTGATCCGGAGATAGATCCTGCCTTGGCGAATGCCACCCGCGATGACTTAATTATGGCAACCGGGCGCTCCGATTATCCTAACCAGGTTAATAATGTACTTGGCTTTCCTTTTATCTTTCGTGGTGCGCTGGATGTTCGAGCTGCAAGTATTAATGAAGAAATGAAGATTGCTGCAGTGCATGCCATTAAGGATCTGGCTAAGGAAGTTGTTCCTCAAAAAGTACTGGATGCCTGTGATCTGGATGAACTGGAGTTTGGCCCGCAATATATTATCCCTAAACCGCTGGATGATCGTCTGTTGGGCAGAGTTGCTTCAGCTGTTGCTCAGGCAGCGATAGATTCGGGTGTTGCCCAGTTGGGTTACCCTTCCCATTACCCGCTGGAATCAGCGGCGGATGTTTAACCTCCTCACACTAATCCCCTCACCCTAACCCTCTCCCCCAGGAGAGGGAACTGTTCAGCTCGCCAGCTTAAAAAATCTCTTCTGGAAGAACCGTTGCTTCCCTCCCACCTTGTTGATCGCTGGCTCGATGGGTTTGTGTGGGGGCAAGCTCCTTGCGAAATATCTCAAATATTGCATTTTTGTGGCTCGGGCCTGCTCTTTTGCCGGTTTTCGGATCAATCAATACCGTGACGATACCTTCCGGTTGTTGCCTGACATAGGGTGGGATATCGGCGAGTGCTTCGTGCATGTAGTCAATCCAGATCGGCAGCGCGGCAGAGCCGCCGTATTCTCGTCTGCCCAGGCGCTGGTTACGATCAAAACCCAGCCAGGTAGTTGTTACCACTGAGTGCTGGTAGCCTGAAAACCAGGCATCGGTGGGGCCGTTGGTGGTGCCTGTTTTTCCGGCGATATCATTTCTTTTCAGTACTTTTGCGCGTCGCCCTGTGCCCTTTTTGATAACATCTTTCAGTATGCTGTCTATGATGTAAGCAACGCGCTCTTCCATTATTCGTGGAGCCGGCGGATTGATTTTTTTGTCGCCCGTTGCCAGAATCTCTTCAATATTTGCTGATTCCTGCTGCTCTTCTCCATCAATGTTATTAAGGGCGCTGTTCTCTGGTATTTGCAGGGAAGGTGTTATTTCACATTTATCGCAGACCGTGAGAGGTGTTGCCTCAAAGAGCGTGTTGTGCTGGCTATCCATGATTTTGTCAATTAAATAGGGCTCGACTTTGTAGCCACCATTGGCAAAAGTAGCGTAGACCGTGGCCACCTGTAAAGGCGTTAGCGCGTGACTGCCAAGAGCCAGTGAGAGGTCGTGGGGGAGTTTTTTCTTATCAAAGCCAAAGCGACTAATGTAGTCGGTGGCTTTGTCGATCCCTAGCTCCCTAAGCAGGCGAATGGAGACAAGGTTGCGTGATTTGTAGAGTGCTTTGCGCAGTCGGGTAGGGCCATAGAATTTACCACTATCGTTTGCCGGGCGCCAGGTACCTTCCAGGCTTGAGTCATCAAATACCACGGGCGCATCGTTAATTAATGTGGCTGCAGTGAAGTTGTTTTCCAGCGCAGCCGAGTAGATCAGTGGTTTAAAGTTGGAGCCCGGTTGTCGAGTGGCTTGTATTGCCCGGTTAAATTTACTTTGCTGAAAGTCAAAACCGCCGACCAAAGCAATGATGCCGCCATTTTGTGGGGATAGTGAGACAAGTGCTGCCTGGGCTTTGGGGATCTGCATAAACTGCCATTGCCCAGTTTTTGTTTTATTAAGCCATATCAAGTCACCAATGCTCAGGAAGTCGTTGACACTTTTTGGGGCGGGGCCTCGGCGGCTTTGAGTAATGTAGGGGCGTACGGACTTAAATCCATCATCCCAGCTTACTTCAATTGTTTCTTCATTTGAAAGTATTGCTGTTAGCTTTTTGTCTTCTATAGCTGAGACAATGGCGGGTTCTAATCCTGCTAGTTTGGTGGTGGATTTAAGCGTCTTTGGCCAGTTTTCGGGTATATCTGCATAATTGTTATTTGCACCGCGGTAGCCATGACGTTGATCGTAGGTCAGTAGTCCATCGATAACCGCCTGTTGTGCCCGTTTCTGCAAGTGACTGCTGACGGTGGTAATAACCTGATAACCATCGGTATAGGCGTGTTTTCCGTAGCGGGCGACCATTTCCTTGCGCGCCATTTCTGCGATATACGGCGCTTGCAGTCCAACTCTAAGGTTGTGTCGTTTGGCGCTGAGTAAACTGTTAATTGCCTGCGTATGGGTTGGTTGATCGATGGAACCAAGACTGAGCATGCGGTCAAGAATCCAGTTTCTTCTAATCAGTGCGCGGGCTGGATTTGTGATCGGGTTAAAAGAAGACGGTGCTTTTGGTAGACCTGCGATCATTGCCAATTGCGCTAGCTCCAATTGATCTATACTTGTTCCGTAGTAGACCTGTGCTGCGGCTTGAATTCCGTAAGCTCTATGACCCAGATATATTTTGTTAACGTAGAGTTCAAGAATTTGTTCTTTGCTCAGCTCTCTTTCTATCTGCAAAGCGAGGAATATCTCGTTAATTTTGCGGGAGAAGGTTTTTTCCTTCGATAAAAAGAAGTTTCTGGCAACCTGCATGGTTATGGTGCTACCGCCTGTTTGTTTACGTCCGGTGGTCAGCAGCTGTGAAACAGCACGTAGTAGGCCTTTTATATCAACACCATGATGCTGGTGGAAACGGTTGTCTTCAGCGGCCAGCAGGGCTTGAATAAATTGTTCAGGAACATCTTGATAGTTGACGGGGCTTCGACGTTTTTCTCCAAATTCGCCCATTAGCTCTCCATCGGCACTATATATGCGCAGGGGAGTTTGCAGCTGTATATCGCGTAGTGAGTCTACCGAGGGGAGCTTAGGGGCAAGGTATAGATAAGCACTGCTGATTAGCAGTAGCGATCCTGCGAAGATGCTGAGTAGGGTGTAGACGCTAAAAGCAAAAATTTTTGAAAAAAAGCTCATTTAATACCTAAAGGGTGGATTAACGCACAAATTTTATGAAAGAGAGTTTATCTGCTCACAGTTTACTATAAGATTTTTTTCTTTTTTCATATTTGTGCTAATGTTATACGTGGAAGCTCATGTAATAGAATATAATTTCTGCCTAAGTGGCGGAACCAGATAGGAAAATTTGGTGTGTTCGGTTTATTCAATAAAAGGTCTGTAACCGTAGTTGGGCTCGATATTAGCTCTTCGTCGGTCAAGTTACTGGAATTAAGCCAAAATGGCGACCGCTATCGAGTGGAAAGCTACGCTGTTGCGTCCTTGCCCCCCAATGCCGTAGTTGAGAAGAATATTAACGAAGTAGACGGCGTTGCAGAAGCGGTTCGAAAGGCCATAGAATTATCTAAAACAAAAATCAAGAATGCTTCCGTAGCTGTGGCAGGCTCTGCTGTTATCACCAAGGTGATTCAGATGGATGGCAGCCTGAATGATGATCAAATGGAAAGCCAGATAGCACTTGAGGCTGATCAGTATATCCCCTACCCATTAGATGAAGTCGCCATCGATTTTGAAGTGCAAAATATCACCGAAGATAACGAAGATCAGGTTGATGTGTTACTCGCCGCCTGTCGTCGGGAGAATGTTGATCTGAGGGTTGATGCACTCGATATGGCTGGCATGGTGGCAAAAATCGTTGATGTTGAAGCTTATGCTATGGAGCGAGCATTTGGTTTAGTCAGCTCGCAAATGGATCACGATGACCAGACGACGGTTGCTATCGTCGATATTGGCGCCACGATGACCACTCTTAGTGTATTGACGGGTGGCAAAACAGTTTATACCCGAGAGCAGCTCTTTGGTGGCAAGCAGTTGACTGAAGAAATTCAGCGGCGTTACGGGCTTTCCGCTGATGAAGCCGGCATTGCGAAAAAACAGGGCGGTTTGCCCGATGATTATGAATCAGAGGTGCTGGATCCGTTTAAGGATGCGGTTGTGCAACAGGTGACGCGGTCCTTGCAATTTTTCTTCTCCTCGAGTCAATACAATGATGTTGATTATATTGTCCTTTCCGGTGGTGTTGCCTCAATGACCGGGCTTGGAGATTTGGTTCAGGACAAGTTGGGGACTCCCACTATTGTTTCTAATCCGTTTGCTAATATGACCATTGCACCAAAGGTTAATGCAATGGCTTTGAGCAATGATGCGCCGTCCTTAATGATTGCTTGCGGTTTGGCCTTGAGGAGTTTCGTTTAATGGCAAATATCAACCTGTTACCCTGGCGTGAAGAGCGGCGTGAGGAGTTAAAGAAAGAGTTTCTGGTTATTCTGGGAGGTGTTGCGGTACTTGCAGTTGTTATCGTGATGGGCTGGATTAGTGCAGTGGATACTTCAATTGCTAATCAAACCGCTAGAAACAGTTTCCTACAAGAGAAAATTGATGAGCTTAGTCATCAGGTAAGGGAGATACAGGAGCTAAAAAGTAAGCGCGAACAATTAGTCGAACGAATGAAAATTATTCAAGATCTGCAGGGTAAGCGTCCGGAAATTGTACATTTTTTTGATGAGCTGGTAAGAACAATACCAGATGGTGTTTACTACTCAAAAGTTGAAAGAAAAGGCAGTAATATTTCCATTAGTGGTACTGCCGAGTCTAATAATAGAGTGTCAAGTTTGATGCGTCGCCTGGATGCTTCTGAGTGGTTTAAAAATCCAAATCTGATTAGTGTCAAAGCAAATCCGGATTTCGGTGAGCAGGCGAATGATTTTATGCTAACTGTCGCGATGGCAACGCCCGCGTCAGAGGCAACGGAGAAGAGTGAATAGTTATGGCAGTAGCTGATACCTTGCAATCTCTGCAAGAATCTCTGCAGGGTTTTGATATAAATGACCTGGACTTTGAAAACATCGGTAGCTGGCCGTTGGTTATCAAGGTGGTGGCGTGGTCTTTGGTCTTTATTGTCTGCATCGGCGGTGGTTATAAGCTGACTATCGAAGATGCTTTGGCAAACCTTGATCGTATAGAGACTGAAGAGAGTAAATTGAAGCAGGAGTTTAAGAAAAAAGCCTTCGAGGCGGCAAACTTGGATGCTTACAGAGCTCAGATGAAAGAAATGCAACAGTCTTTTGGTGCTTTGGTAGGGCAATTACCTAGTGATACAGAAGTGCCCGGCTTGCTTGAAGACATTACTAACAAAGGCATTGATAATGGCCTGGGTTTTGAAAGTATCGATTTAAAGTCGGAGCGTAGTGCAGAGTTTTATGTAGAGCTTCCCATTCAGATATCGGTTATTGGTAGTTATCATGATATGGGTTCTTTTGTTAGCGGGGTTGCAGGTTTGCCTAGAATAGTAACCTTGCATGATTTTGTGATTCAGCCCGTAAAAGATAATAAAAACAAATTGGCAATGAATATTACCGCAAAAACCTATCGTTACAAAGATGATGAGGACCAGGCAGAAGATGCAAAACGGTCTAAAAAGAAAAAACGGGGGAGAAAGTAAATGAAACTTCCTGGTGTTAGGCCACTACTAGTCGTGTCTGTGTTGTTGTTGAGCGCATGTGGTGGTGGAGCTGATTTTGAAGACCTGAAAGGCTATATGGCTGATGTCAAGGCCAAGCCTAAAGGACATATAGAGCCGATACCGACTTTTAGTCCTTATAAGGCTTTTAGTTATGGCGCTACCGCTTTGCGTGGTCCTTTCAGTAAGCCGGTAGCGGTGCAGGAAATTACTCGCCTGGCACCGTCCAGCAATGTAAAGCCTGATTCCAATCGAACCAAGCATTTTCTTGAGCGCTTTGGGATTGATACCTTAGCGATGGTTGGAACCCTCGAGCAGAGTGGGCAGATATGGGTAATTATTGATGATGGCAGTGGCGGAGTTCACAGAGTGAAACAGGGTGACTATTTGGGAAGGAATCATGGCCGGATCATAGAAGTTTCAGAGGCCTATGTGGCTGTGGTTGAGATAGTCCCGAATGGTTTGGATGGGTGGGTGGAAAGACCCAGAAGCCTGAAAATGAGAGATAGCGAGTAAAAGGCGGAGAAGTTAATGAAAGGCTTACAAATGATGAATAAAAAAGGGGTGCCTGTGATTAAGAGATATGCCGCCTGTATGATGCAGTTGCGATGGTTTGTGGCATTGACTGTATCTCTGATATCAGCTTTGGCATCTGCTGACACGGTTAATTTAAATCATCTGGAGTTTAGTGCCTTGCCTGGCGGCAAGGTGGAGATTCGCCTGGATTTTGATGGTGTTCCTCCTGAGCCGAAAGGCTACACCATTGAAAAGCCAGCCAGAATTGCCCTGGATTTACAAGGGGTTGCTAGTCAGCTGAAAACAAAAAAACATACCCTTGACTTAGGTAATGCTCAAAGTGTCATTGTGCTGGAAGCCGGGGATAGAACACGGATTATTGTTAATCTGACTGAACTTACTTCTTACGATACGAAAATTGATAATAACAGCTTGTATGTTTCTGTCGGTAACGATGGCGTCCGCGATTATTTGAAAGAAACTCGGCCAGAGCTGGAGACAAAAGTTACCTCAAATGTATCTGCCATTAGCAACATTGATTTTCGTCGGGGTGAATCCGGCGAGGGCAAGGTGCTTATTGAGTTAACCAATCCAAAGATTGATGTTGATGCTCGCGTTGAGGGTAATGAAATCAAATTATCCTTTATTAATACGGATTTACCACAGAATTTGCAGCGTCGCTATGATGTCAGTGATTTTGCGACACCGGTGCAATCAGTTAATGCAACTTACGTCGATGGTATTGCAAGTATTACGCTGAAACCAACAGGTCAATACGATTACTTGGCTTATCAGACCGATAACACCTATGTAATTAGCGTGAAGCCACTGACACCTGATGAGGTAGAGGCTAAGAAAAAAGAGTTTGCCTACGTTGGTGATAAGTTGTCGTTGAACTTCCAGGATATAGATGTTCGAGCGGTACTGCAGTTGATTGCTGATTTTACCGATTTGAATCTGGTAGCTAGTGATACTGTTTCCGGAAAGATTACCCTGCGCTTGCAGAATGTTCCCTGGGACCAGGCCTTGCAGTTGATATTAAAAACCAAAGGTTTGGATAAGCGTCAGGAAGGTAATGTTCTGATGGTGGCGCCTGCGGCCGAGATTGCCGAGCGTGAGCGTCAGGAGATTGAAACCAATAAGCAAATTGAAGAATTGGCACCGCTGCAGTCAGAGTTTATTCGGATCCGTTACGCCAATGCTGCAGATATTTACAGTCTTTTCGGTACTGCGGGAGAGGATGGATCAGATGAGAGTTCACAGTCTACCGGCAGCATCCTGTCACCTAGAGGGTCGGTGATTGTTGATGAGCGTACTAACTCACTACTAGTCACAGAAACTGCTCAGAAACTGGAGGAATTCCGTCGGCTGATTAAATTGATTGATGTACCTATTCGTCAGGTGTTGATTGAGGCGCGCCTTGTTATCGCTCAGTCTGATGCAACGGAGAAACTGGGTGTTCGTTGGGGTGGTGCTGATTTAGGTGATGGCGCTCCTGGCTCTCTCGATGGCGGAGCCATTACGGGTAATACCAACGCATTTACTGACTTTGCCAATGGGGACACTGTTAATATTGTTGATACTATGGCTGTCGATTTGGGTGTGCCGGATATAGGGGCCAGCTCGTTTATGCTGGGCTATGTGAAGAAT
>JAUXDF010000261.1 GCA_030618505.1 Spongiibacteraceae bacterium
ATTTCCTGCATACTTGATATTGCAAACACCCACCACACAACGATGTACCGCACGGGTCAGCGCAACATAGAGCAAACGCAAATCTTCGGCCAAACGCTCTTGCTCAGCGAGGGCCACACTCTCGGCTTGTCCGGTCATATCAACCAACAGATCACCGGTTTTTTCATCATGATACTGAGCCGATGTAACTTCGCGATAGCCCGCCGCAAAAGGCAAATAAACCACATTGTATTCAAGCCCCTTGCTTCGATGTATAGTGACAATCCTTACCAGGTTCTGGTCACTTTCCAGACGCATCTGCTGCTCATCACTACTAGCCCTATCGGTCGACAAACGCGCATCACGAAACCAGTGCATTAAGTCCTGAGGCCCATGCAATTCTACGCTGGCCAGTTGCAACAATTCAGAAATATGTAAAATATTGGTAAGTACGCGCTCTCCATCTATTTTAGCCAGCACCTTAGCGGCGAGTTCGCGCCGGCTCAGCAATTGCCGCAGCATTGCCATAACACCCTGGCGCTGCCAGCAAAGATGATATTGATAAAACTCAGATAATAACTGCTCCCAAAGTTGCTCATCATGATTAAGCTGATCGAGCTCCATTGCACTTAAACCAAACAGCGATGTCGCCAATGCCGAGCGAATAATGCGTTCGTTACGCGCCTCCAGGCAGGCCATCAATATCACATAGATATCCTCAGCCTCACTGGTTTGCAGCACACTATCATCACTGATAAACACACTGGGAATATGGTGACGCAGCAGCGCTTGCTTTATTCGCTTTGCTTCGTTGCGATCACGCACCAACACAGCGATATCCTTTGCCTCCACTGCGCGATCACCAATCAAGGCAGCCCCCTGCTGAGCAGCGCTTAATAGCTGAAATATCTCAGCGGCACAATGGCGGGCAAAAAACTGCTGATAGTTCTGCTTGCCGATGGCCTTTTCATCGTCACTGAGCAGGCATGAAAAACACAAACCATCTTGCACTTCTTTGTTGACCCGCAGCTGAGCACTGCTTTCATCCGCCGCCGCACCAACAGGGCTGAACTGGATATCTGCCTCATAAATAAATGGTTTGCTAGCAAATTCAAACAGTGCATTAACACCCGCCACCATCACAGCACTGGAGCGGTAATTGGTACCCAGGGTATAGATATTGTCATAGCCCAGCTCACGGCGTGCGCCGATATAGGTAAAGATATCCGCACCACGAAAGGCGTAGATCGCCTGCTTGGGATCACCGATCATCAATAAACAGGCATCCGCTCTGTTAGCATAAATCTGCTGATAGATCTGGTATTGCAGGGTATCGGTATCCTGAAATTCATCAATCATCGCCACAGGAAAACGCTGTCGAATAGTGCTTGCCAACAGCTCACCATGGGATGCACTCAGCGCATTGGCCAGCTGCGACAAAAGATCATCGGGAGCCAAGGTAGCAATCTGCTTTTTTTGCTCTTGTAATAAGTGCTGCACTTCAAGCAGTGCCTGCTGCAAAATGGCTTCTCTTAAACTAAGATTTTCAAGCAGCAGGTCATCAATTAGATCAAATACCGGATGTCGGGGTGCCTCTCCCTTAGGGGTTTTCTCCAGCAATACCTGCTGGCCAAATTTCTCCAGGCACTTAGGCAGCTGATAATCTAGCGTTTCACTATTGGCAAAGCTGGATATCTGACTCAGCCAGTTAGGCACATTACGTTTATTATAAGGATTTTTCTTAATATCCGATTGTTGAATCAACTCGGTAAAATCAATTTCCGCATCACACCACTGCTGCTTGAAGGTGACAATCTTTTGCAGATTTTTCTGATGCTGCGAGACGATATCAACATCAACCAGTTCAGGAATAAACCGTATCTGCGGTTTGTTAAGCCAGCCATCAACCTCCCTCAACAGCCCCAGCGGTGATGACCAGTAGCCATTAATGATTTCAGCCAAACTGGCATCAATAGTATAAAAATGCTTGCGCCAATAATCCTTAACTGCCTGCTGCTTAAGCTCCCTCTCATCGGTAATAAATTCACTATCAAATAACAAACCACTTTCAAAGGCGTTTTGCTTAAGCATACGCTGGCAAAAACCATGAATGGTATAGATGGCCGCTTCGTCCATTTGTCGAATGGCATTATTAAGGCGTTCTGCATCTTCATGATGGGCGGTAGAATTATCAAGCAGGCCCTGCAAAATTTTATCTTCACTCTGGCCGACAACAAAGGCGATGTGCGCATCACAGATTCGCTGACGGATGCGGTCACGCAGCTCCTGGGTTGCCGCCTTGGTAAATGTAACCACCAGAATCTTCTCGACAGACAGCGGCACACCGTCTTGCGTCTGACCCAACAATAAGCGTAAATAAAGCGTTGATATAGTATAGGTTTTCCCTGTGCCGGCACTTGCCTCAATTAAGCGCACACCGCTTAATGGCATCGTCAAGGGGTCGAGAGCCTGACTGGCTTGATGCTCCTGCTCAGTAGCCATCATGCATCCTCCTCCAGTAATTCGTCAAAGCCACTGAAAACCTGTTCAGCCAACGTAAAAAACTCACTCGACCAGTCGGTCAATTCGTCAAAACAACGATGAACATAGGGATTGTCGCCATCGCCTGGAATGGAGCGATAGTCATTACCGTTATAAGCCTTGTTCATCGCGACGTGACGCTTGTCCTCATCCTGATACTGTGGGTTGTAAGCTTCATAGGACGTTTCGGGAATAAAAAACAAGGGTTTGCGCAAACCCTGAAAATACAGATCTACTAATTTCTGCAACTGTGCCCTGGCGACATCGGCATTAAGCGCCTGTAAGCAAAAGGCCTTTTTCTCTCCGATAAATCGTGACACTGTTGTCTCATCACCCATTGCGCAAAGTGCCAGGTGATTTATCCACAAGTTGATTTTATCCTTGCCCTTAAATCCACCGGGTCTGTAGTGCACAGGATCACCCTCAACAAGCTGATCAATACGCCCCGCTAAAATTAACTTATCCAACTGCAGGCGGATATCGCGGCTGTCAAACTCAATACCTTTATAGGGCTCCAGGCGCTCCACCATAGAAGATAAACCATCAACTATCTGATTAATACTTTGACCCGCAAACATCCCCAGCGGTAACTTGCCACTCATTCTTTGCTGCTCACCAAAAGCATTTTGATCTGCCTGCTCGCCACCTGCAGACTGACAGTAACTTAACCATTGCTCTTTAAGTTGGTACTTTTGTAAAGCATCCAGCTCAAAGGGTTCATCGTCAACCAGCTCCTCATCATATTGATAAAAGTAGATACCAAGGCGATGATTAAGAAAATATTGGGCAGGATTACGATAAAAACGTATTAACTGTGCAAGCTCTAAATAATCCCTTGTAGACTCATCCGCTATCGGCAATAACTGCGGACAAAAATCTGCATACCCTTCTGACATGGCCTGCGAGCGATACTGAAGTTTTTCAGCGGCCTGCAACCATTGCGTGGAATAACTATAATGTTGCTCATTGCCCGAGAAATACATTTGATTAAAAGGCTGCAGCGGATGCACAACACTCATGTGTTCAAGCAGTTTTTCCGCTGAGGTTTTAGCAGGCAGATGCTCGTCCCCTTGCAAGATAAAACCCTGCTGGCAATACTCAAGCAGCTCCGCCACCAACACCGATGGCATCCACTCGCTGCTATCACGGTCACTACGCCCCTGATAGCTAATTATTATTTTTTGCCGAGCAGACAATAGTGCTTCCAGAAAAAGATAACGATCATCATCACGCCGGGAGCGATCACCCTTGCGAAAATCAGCCGCCATCAGATCAAAACCCAAGGGCTCTACACTGCGCGGGTAAACACCATCATTCATGCCTAATAAACACACCACTTTAAAAGGAATGCTACGCATCGGCATCAAGGTACAAAAGTTCACCTGTCCCGCCAAAAAACGCTGACTACCGCCCTGGTTCTGCAGGGCAGAGCGTAGAATATCTAGCAATACCGCATGACTAATCGGTTCTTTAAAGGCTGCACTCTCAAGCTGCTCGGATAATGCGGCCAGCTGGTCACGAACACTTTGCAAGGCATATTCTTGCTCCTGCTGAGCAAGAAAAAATCGCTCCAGCAAGGTATTGATAACAATAATCCACTGCGGAAATTCCCGCTCGCCACGCAACTGTTTTTGTGTCCGCTCAAGGCTATCAATAAAATTAAACAGTTTTCCCAATACCGTTGCACTGCTACCCTCTACACCATCAAAGGGCATCACACCGCCAAAAGCACCCTGCTCCTCTGGCATGGCATAACCGAGCAGCATTCTTTTTAAGCCAAAGCTCCAACTGTTTTGTTCATCCGCTGGCAGCTGTAACTCCAGCTTGCTCTGTCCATCCAGCCCCCAGCGAACCCCGGCTTGCTGAACCCAGTGCTGCAGCTGCGTCTGCTCTTTTTCACTGATGTCAAAACGCATGGCTATCTCAGGCACCATCAACAGATCAAACAGCTCGCTGACCGTAAAGCGACTGGAGGGAAGCTGTAGCAGTGACTGAAAGGCGATGAGCACCGGGCTTTCCGCCTTTACTGAACGATCCGATATGGACCAGGGGATATACTGCCTGTCTCTGACTCCTGAGCTATTGCTGGCATCATTGTTAATGTTATTAAAAACAGCCTGAATATAGGGTGTGTAGCTGTCAACATTCGCCATCATCACCACGATATCTTTAGGTGTTAAGGTCGGGTCCTCTTCAAACAACGCCAGTAGTTGCTCATGCAGCGCCTCCACCTCACGAACCGCGCTATAACAGTTGTGTACAATGATAGATTGATCCTTGGGATCTATAGCCGTTTTGTGAAGACTGCTATTTAATACTTCAGGGCTTAATTCCACACCACCCCGGTTTTTTAACAGCAGCACATCGCGCTGTATTGTCTGTAGTAGCGATGCAGGTTCTTGCAGCAAGTAGGCATCCACATCGATGGCATCACACTCGTGCAATAAATCCAGATAGTCCCTGCCTTGTTGAGCCATAGATGCCAACAATGGGTTTGCATTCACCAGATGGCTTTCACTATCACCCTGCTGCACAGAAACATCATGCTTTTGCCAAACCGCCTGCATCTTTGCCTGATATTTTGGGTTCAT
>JAUXDF010000389.1 GCA_030618505.1 Spongiibacteraceae bacterium
GATTTATCTGATCGCCAAGTTGGCTTTTCTATTTTTTGATAAAGCAATACATGCAGCGGTTAGAACGCCACAAAAAATGGGTTGTTGAAGAGGTCTGTTTAGCCAGCATCGGCGAGATGAGTATGTTGTCTTTTTCGGGCAAACTTGCGACAACGTTTGCTGGTGTCAATGTTTGAGCTCCTGTCCCAGAGCAAAGTGAAACTGAACACCATCAAGACACCTCCGCCAAATCCCCCTTGGACTCTAGCCAGGTTTTTCTATCAGGGGAGCGTTTTTTTGCCAGTAACATATCCATTAATTCATCAGTGCCATCTTCTGGCTCAATCGTCAACTGCAGCAGTCGGCGGGTATCCTTGCTCATAACCGTTTCCCTTAGCTGCATCGGATTCATTTCTCCCAGCCCTTTAAACCGTGTCACCTGCACTTTTCCGCGTTTTTTCTCTGCTTCAATCCTGTCGAGGATACCCTGACGCTCAGCCTCATCCAGTGCGTAATAAACTTCCTTGCCAAGATCGATACGAAACAGCGGCGGACAGGCTACGTACACATGACCAGCCTCAACCAGAGGGCGAAAATGTTTTACAAATAAAGCACAGAGCAAGGTGGCAATATGCAAACCATCAGAGTCGGCATCGGCCAGGATGCAGATTTTCCCATAGCGCAGCTTTTCAAGATTACTACAGTCGGGATCAACTCCTAAGGCCACCGAAATATCATGCACTTCCTGGGAGGCCAGTATTTCCTGTGAGTCCACTTCCCAGGTATTAAGAATTTTTCCGCGCAGTGGCATGATTGCCTGAAACCAGCGATCTCTTGCCTGCTTGGCCGAACCACCAGCCGAATCACCCTCAACTAAAAACAACTCACCTGCCATTACATCAGAGCCTGAGCAGTCAGCGAGCTTGCCAGGTAGTGCCGGTCCCTGGGTGATTTTTTTACGCGCTACCTTTTTGTTTTTGCGCATTCTGGTTTGCGCATTGTTAATGCAAAGCTCAGCGAGCTTATCGGCATCTTCAGTATGTTGATTCAGCCACAGGCTAAAAGCATCTTTGGCTACACCGGAAATAAAAGCGGCACATTCACGTGATGATAATCGCTCCTTGGTTTGCCCGGAAAACTGCGGATCTTCCATTTTTGCCGAGAGCACGTAACAACATTTCTCCCAGATATCATCGGCAGTAAGTTTTATACCACGAGGCACCAGATTGCGAAATTCACAGAACTCGCGCATCGCCTCAAGCAAACCGGTGCGCAAACCATTCACGTGGGTTCCGCCCTGCACAGTGGGAATCAGGTTAACGTAGCTTTCTGCCGTTATCTCCCCGCCTTCGGGCAACCACTGCACCGCCCAATCCACTGCCTCAATACTACCTGCAAAACTACCAATAAAGGGCTCTGCGGGTAATACTTCAAAACCTTCGGTTGCACTGCTCAGATAATCTTTCAGGCCATCTTCGTAGAACCACTGCTCTTTTTCACCGCTGGCTTCATCGTGGAAAGTTACTTGCAGACCGGGACAGAGCACCGCCTTTGCCCGCAGTACGTGTTTTAGGCGCGGCAGAGAAAATTTTACGGAATCAAAATATTGTCCATTAGGATAAAAATGCACACAGGTGCCGGTATTTCGTTTGCCGCAACTATCAATAATTTCCAGCTCAGTGGCTTTTTCACCATCAGCAAAACCCATACGATAAACATTGCCATTGCGACGAATGGTAACTTCCAGCTTTTTTGACAGGGCATTAACAACGGAGATGCCCACGCCATGCAGACCGCCGGAAAACTGATAATTACTATTGGAAAACTTACCCCCGGCATGCAGCGTGGTCATGATCACTTCCACACCCGATTTACCCTGCTCGGGATGAATGTCTACCGGCATACCACGACCGTCATCGGTACAGCTCAGCGAGCCATCTTTATACACCACCACATCAAACTGTTTGGCATGACCTGCCAGAGCCTCATCGACACTATTATCGATCACTTCCTGGGCCAGATGGTTGGGGCGCTGGGTATCGGTGTACATACCCGGGCGTTTTCTTACCGGATCCAGCCCTGTTAATACCTCAATCGATTCTGCTGTGTAGTCACTCATCGGCTAGCTTATTTTCCTTGTCTGGCTCTCTTGTGAGCTCATGTGGTTTAGATCCAAAAATTCCAGTATGTGAGGCAGGTGGCGCTCAAAACCTTGAAAATGATGATCACCGCCTTCTTCCACTATTTGTGCGCTGGCGTTGTATTGCGCCACCGCCCGTCGATAATCCAGCGTTTCATCGCCCTTTTGTACCATCAGTAAAATTTTTTCCGGCTCAGTCAAATGCTCAACATTCAAGTCGCGAAACTCGCCCATATGCTGCGCATTCAAGCAGTAGTTTTCACCGGAATAAGGATTTTGATGCTCTCCCAGGTAGTGGCTCATCAACTCATCGGGGCGTACGACCGGATTAATCAGTACGCTAGGTACGCAAAACTGCTGACTTAAATAAGTCGCATAAAAACCACCCAGAGAACTGCCAATCAATCGTACCTGCTGTGGCCCCAGCTCTTCCAGCAAATTAAGCAGATAATCCATTGCCTGGCGAGGCTGCGGGGGAATCCAGGGCACAACAAAATGTGCCGCAAAGCTATTTTTTTGCAGGTAGCGCAATACCGCCTTGGCTTTGGCAGCCTGCGGTGAGGAGTTAAATCCATGCAGATAAATCAGTGTGGCAGCTCGCCCGGTCATCATATGATTATATGTATTCCAGAGTGGATAGGTCGATATCCCTTAAGCCAAATTACGCGGCCCTCAGCAGGTAAATTAATAACCCTGCGAGTCGTAGTTTACATCAAAGCTGACGCCGGTAACACGGGAGACGGAGGAATTAATCTCTCCATTGGGTAACAGCTGTAGACTGCGGTAACCAGGATTGAGGGTATCAACCTTAAAGTCATCACTATTGGGAGCAAACTGAATACAGCTTGATGGTGAGGTCATTATTTTTATACCCCGATAATCCTGCTCAAAAACCTGATGAACATGGCCCGAGAGCAGTCCTTTTACATTATCAAAACGAGCAAGCAATGCCAGCAAGGCATCAGCATTGGCGATACGTTGTTTGTCCAGCCAGGCACAGCCAACGGGCAAAACATGGTGATGAAGGCAGATTAGCTGATAAAAACCCGGGTTACTCTCCAGCTGCTGCTCAAGAAACACCAGCTCCTGCCCAGCAAGATTACCCTCTACTTTCATCGGTATCGATGAATCCAGCATAACCACCTGCCAGCGACCAATCTCAATCACCTTGGCCAACTCGCCGCCGCCCTTGCAGACCTGCTGCATGGTAGCAAAGTGGTCATGGTTTCCCATCAACCAGACTGAGGGTGCAGAAAAGCGCTGCATTTTATCGCGAAAGCGCTGATAGGCCTCGGCGCTGCCATTATTAGACAAATCACCGGTGCACAGCATTAACTGCGCATCCAGTTCGGCCCTCTCGATCAGGCTCAACACACAATCAAGGCTTTGATCGGT
>JAUXDF010000367.1 GCA_030618505.1 Spongiibacteraceae bacterium
CTTCTGCTGGAGATTTCTGAGCCCGATGCCAATGTGGATCAACCCGGTTATAACCTGATTTTCCCTCATTCCCATTGCCCAAAGTGCAAGCATGCCATCAGAGCCTGGGAAAACATTCCCGTTATCAGCTATTTGTTTTTGCGCGGGAAATGCTCAAGCTGTAAAATCCCCATATCCATTCGCTACCCCATCGTGGAGCTTTGCACCGGCATTCTATCCGGTCTGGTAGCCTGGCACTTTGGGCCCAGCTGGCAAATGCTGGCGGCATTGTTACTGACCTGGTGTCTGATTCCTTTAACGATGATCGACTTTGATCATCAACTATTGCCTGACAACATCACTTTACCCCTTATCTGGATCGGGCTGATCGTCAACAGCTTCTCACTTTTCACTTCTTTGCCTGAGGCGGTATGGGGTGCAATTGTCGGTTATATGTCGTTATGGTCGGTTTACTGCCTATTTAAGCTGGCTACCGGCAAAGAAGGCATGGGCTTTGGTGATTTTAAACTCTTAGCGGCTCTGGGCGCCTGGATGGGCTGGCAGGCAATACCGGTTATTATTTTACTCTCATCACTGGTTGGCGCCGTTGTGGGCATTGCGATGATAGTGACGCTGGGCAGAGACAAAAACATCCCTATTCCTTTTGGCCCCTACCTGGCCGCGGCGGGCTGGATTTCCCTGCTCTGGGGTGATGCCATTACCCAATCCTACCTTCAAGTTAGCGGTCTTCAGTAGACGACCAAACACCTCTTGACAGTACCATATAGCAGTACTACTATCAACGTATGAAGCGCAAGCATGCGAAAACCCTTGACCAAATATTTTCTCGCCCAACCAGCGGCAGCATCAAATGGCCCGATATAGAATCCTTATTCCTCGCCCTTGGCGCTGAAATCCTGGAAAGAGAAGGCTCAAGGGTAGCAATAATTCTATTTGGCGAAGTAAAGGTATTTCATCGTCCGCATCCGTCACCAGATACGGATAAGGGCGCTATCGCAAGCATCCGAAAATGGCTTGAAGCGCACGGAGTTACACCATGAATGTCATGAAACTAGACAATTACAGTGCGAAAATCGAATACGATCCTGATATTGATTTATTTCGTGGAGAGATCCTCGGCTTGAATGGCGGAGCAGATTTTTACGGAAAAACTCCCCAGGAACTGAGAAAAGAATTTCAGAAGTCGCTAACAATCTTTCTCGATACCTGCAAGGAAAAAGGCATTCCTCCCATTAAAGATTTTTCGGGTAAATTTAATCTTCGCGTTAGTAAAGATTTGCATAGCAAAATCTCTATTGAGGCTAGCTCTGAGGGCAAGAGCATTAACCAATGGGTAGTCGATGCTCTGTCTAATTTGGTTGAACACACACGTTAAGGTAAGAGTATTTATGTTTGTAGTAGGACTAACCGGCGGCATCGGCAGTGGTAAAACCGCCGCATCTGACCGCTTTGCGGAACTGGGCATTGAAATAGTCGATGCCGATGTTGCATCCCGCGTTGTTGTTGAGGTCGGGTCAGAAGCGATCACAAAAATTGCAGAGCACTTTGGCAGCGATATTCTTCTGGCCGACGGCAACCTGGATCGCGCCTCCCTTCGAGAAAAAATCTTTAGTGATAAAACAGAAAAAAGCTGGCTGGAAGCCCTCCTTCACCCACTTATTGGTATGGAGATTTTTCAGCAACTCGAAAATGCGCAAAGCCCCTATGTTCTTTTTGTTTCGCCCTTGATGGTTGAGAGCAAGCAGACAGTTTTAACAGACCGTTTAATTGTGGTTGATGTGCCCGAAGAACTACAACTTGAGCGCACCATGCAACGTGATGATAATGATGCAGGGCAAGTTAAAGCGATGATGGCCAGTCAGGCCTCACGTGAACAGCGCCTGGAGGAAGCAGATGACGTTATTATCAATACCCAGGGGCTGGATTTCCTGGATCAGGAAGTTGCTCGTTTGCATCAAACATACTTGCAATTAGCCGAGAAAAAACAACAGGCACAAACATAATGACAGATACCAAAGCACTCTATGTAGACTGCCCAAACTGCAGCACTAAAACTCTATGGACAAAAGACAACCCAACTCGCCCCTTCTGCTCACAACGTTGTCGTGATATCGATTTTTGTGGCTGGGCGAATGAGGAGCGGGTTATGGAGGGTCAGTCTGATTATGATGATTTATTGTCGGAGGATTTGCAGCAGGGGAAGGATCGTTTAAGTCGGGGGGTGTAGTTTTGTTGAAACTGCCCCTTGATTTCGTACCTCAATCACGGCTACGGGCGCGTATTTTGTAGCCGTGATCAGTGTGCCCCGCGAAGCGTTTTGGGTATGAGGAACGAAATCAAGGAAGAATCCACAGCCATGATCAGCGTGCCCCGCGAAGCGTTTTAGGCATGAAGAACAAAAGGAAAGGATACGGATCGTGTTTTGTAGCCGTGATCAGTGCGGCCCACGTAGTGTTTTGGCTGTGAGGCACGAAATCAAGGAATTACTCACCATATACTCTGCCATTCTCAGAAACCGGTTCGCTACCCCAATCATTATGTAGCGTGCCCGCATTTACATAACGATGAAATGAGGAATAAGGCCAATCACTGACTCTATTCACCAATCCATGCTTTACCGGATTGTAATGAATGTAGTCAACATGTTGGTTAAAGTCTCTCTCATTCCGGAGAGTATGCTCCCAATATCTTCTTTGCCATATGGAGTGTCCACCATATTTGTTTTTTTGTGATGTAAGACCTTCCTTTTGTAACTCTCGCGTAAAAGCGGCTTTTATCAATCGCCAGCGTTTTGAATAAGCATCGTCTGCTACTGGCAATGTCCAAATAGTGTGGAGGTGTTCTGGTAAAACCACAACAGCATCGATATAAAAAGGGTTATTGGTTTTGCAATGCTTAAAACAACGCCGAAGAATATCGATGTGATCTGTTAGTAAGCTGGCTTGGCGGTTTTTTAGGGTGACGGTGAAAAAATAACTTGCGCCTTCCTGGCGGTTTCTTCTGTAGGCTACCATTCCTTTGGTTTTCCTTTGCAGGTTTAGTTTGTGGCTCTTCCTTGATTTCATTCTTCAATCACGGCTACGGGCGTATGTTTGTAGCCGTGATTGAGGCACGAAATCAAGGGAGAATCCGCAGCCGTGATCAGTGTGCCCCGCGAAGTGTTTTGGGTGCAGTGCGGCCTTTGGCTGTGAGGAATGAAATCAAGGGGTATTATTGCACTACCTCCTCCAGCAACATATCGATGATGGGCTTATTGGCTTCGGGGAATTCATAATTGCCAAGTTCTTCAAACGGAACCCACGCCAGTTTTTGTCCCTCGCAGCCTTTTGCATCACCAGCAAAGCGACTCACCTCCCAAAAATCCAGTAATACGCTTTTATCGGGGTAATCATGGCAGATGGTGGCATAGGGTTTTGCATCTAGCACTTCAATGGTGAGTTCTTCTTTTAGCTCACGGTACAATGCGGTGAAAACTTTCTCACCCGCCTCAACCTTGCCCCCTGGAAACTCCCACAAGCCGCCCTGATGCAAATGCTGCGGGCGCAGGGCAATCAGCACCTGCTGTTTATGCTCGTGATAAATAATACCTGCAACAACGTGAATTCTTTTAGACATAGTTTATTTTTTTATATTAATTTATTCTACGTCCTGTATTCGGCGTTAATCCTTACATACTCATGAGAAAGGTCAGTGGTCCATACCCTCTCCTGCGCCT
>JAUXDF010000223.1 GCA_030618505.1 Spongiibacteraceae bacterium
TGCGCGACCTCTTTGAAGCAAGCACCATTGCGGCACTAGCAGAAAAAATAAATGGTGGGGTTACCAAAAACCTTGCACCTCCAATAACACCTGTAATTCGCCAAGATATTGAAGCAAACCAACTACTACTCTCTTACGCTCAGCAACGACTCTGGATTATCGATCAAATCGACCCCGGCAGTCCAATGTTCAATATTGCCTTTTCACTGCGGATTCGTGGTTCGCTTAATATTGAAGCATTACAAAAAGCTTTTGGCGAAATTATTCGTCGCCATGAAGCACTGCGCACCACAATGGCCATGCATGACAATCAGGCTTACCAGAAGATTCATGATGCTAATTTCTGCAAACTCGAAATATTTGATATCGAGGAGGATGAAGTCGCTCTGATGCAACGAGCCAGCGACTTTATGCTTGCCCCCTTCGACCTGCAAAAAGGACCGCTGTTTAAAGCTGAATTATTGCAACTGCCACTGAGTGAATCGCACAACTCTGTATTGATGATCAATATGCACCACATCATCTCTGATGGCTGGTCGGTCAATATATTGATGCAGGAAATGGTCATATTGTACCAGGCTTACAGCACAGCTCAGACGTCACCACTGCCGGAGCTGGCAATTCAATACGCGGATTTTGCACTTTGGCAACGGGACTGGTTACAAGGCGAAGTACTGGAGAATCAAGTCGACTACTGGCGCCAGCAACTTGCTGATATTCCGCTGCTTGAACTACCTACGGACCACCCCAGAGGCGCGGTACTTGATCCAAAGGGAAAGCTACTGCATTTCAATATCGACCAACAGCTTCGTGACCAACTACAGGCACTAAGCCAACAGCAAGGCGTTACACTGTTTATGACGCTGCTGACAGCATTTAAAATCCTGCTCTACCGCTACAGCGGCCAGCAAGACATTAGCGTAGGCACACCGATTGCCAACAGAACGCAGCAGGCAATTGAGCCGCTGATGGGCTTTTTCGTCAACACATTAGTAATGCGTAGTGCTATCGACCCACAGCAGGATTTTATCTCGCTTCTGCAACAAATCAAGCAGACTACGCTGAACGCTTTTCAAAATCAGGACATCTCATTTGAGCGTTTAGTCGATGACCTTAACGTACCACGCTCGCTCAGTCATACACCGCTCTTTCAAGTATTGTTTATATTGCAAAACACCGGCGATAAAAGCGTACAACCCAAACTCGAATCACTAATAGCAGGTGATCTTGAAATCTCACCACTATTTTCTGAACAAAGTGATGAAGAGTCCCATTCAAATGCCAAATATGACCTAACACTCTCGCTCAGTGATTATGATGGTGGCATGAGCGCAGAGCTTGAATACCGTAGCGCCCTGTTTGATCATGAAACTGTCCAACGAATGATGGAGCACTTCCAGTTATTGCTGCAAGCCATCGTCAACAAACCGCAACAAAGTATTATCTCGCTGCCTATTTTGACCCATAACGAACACCAGTTGTTGTTAAGCGACTGGAATGAAACCGCCCTCGATTATCCTCGCGACCAACTGGTTCATCAATTAATTGAAGAGCAGGTTAAAACCAATGGCAATGCCATTGCGGTGGTCTTTGAAGATCGCGGCCTCAGCTACACTCAGCTGAACGAGGCGGCTAACCGCCTCGCTCGTCATATTCAGCTACACAACAGTCAAACAGACAAATTGATCGGCGTCTGTCTGGAGCGATCCGAGGAAATGCTGGTCGCTTTGCTAGCCGTATTAAAATGCGGCTGCGCTTATGTACCGATTGATCCTGAGTATCCGCAGGAGCGCACCGAATATGTGATTGAAAGTGCCGATCTGGATATTTTAATCACCCAGCAAACACTTCTGGAGAAACTGCCCAAAGAAGATGTCACGCTGATCTGCCTGGATAGCGAAGCCGATAAAATTGCTACCCAGAGCTCAGCCAATCTGGACATTCTTCCACAAGCTCAAAAGCCGATGGCTTACACCATCTACACCTCGGGCTCTACCGGTAAACCCAAGGGTGTCGCAATACCACAACAAGCCTTTGTTAACTTTCTTTACGCGATGAAACAAAGCCTGTCGATGAACCAACACGACCGGCTACTGGCAGTCACCACCCTGTCCTTTGATATTGCCGGACTGGAATTATTTTTACCGCTAATGATCGGCGCCCGGGTCATTATCGCCAGCCGTATGGATGCGATGGATCATCAGGCGCTCGCAGGACTTATCGCCCAGCAAGAAATCACGGTATTGCAAGCAACACCCGCCACCTGGCATATGTTGGTCAACAGTGACTGGCATGCACCACAGCCCCTCAAGGGACTGTGTGGTGGGGAGCCTCTACCTCCCAAACTGGCCAATGAGCTGATCAGTCGCAGTGTTGATGTTTACAATATGTACGGCCCCACCGAAACCACGGTATGGTCTTCGGTTTATCATCTGCCGGGTTTGATTGAAGGTAATAATGTTTCCATCGGTCGCCCGATTGCCAATACCTCCTTATTTATTCTCGATGAAGAACTGCAGCCGGTGCCTGTTGGGGTCAGCGGAGAATTGTGGATCGGTGGTGACGGTGTCGCCTTTGGCTATCTTGGCCGTGACGATCTGACCAGCGCTGCTTTTATTGACAATCCTTTTTACGCTGATGACCCAACAAAAAGCCAGCGCATTTATCGCACCGGCGATCTGGCACGCTACCGCAGCGATGGCAACCTGGAATGCCAGGGACGTATTGATAACCAGGTTAAAGTGCGTGGTTATCGTATCGAGCTGGGCGAGATTGAAACGGTACTCAACAAACACCCCGATGTACGCGAAGGTGTGGTTCATACCATCAGCGCCGAAGGTGGTAATGTTATTTTGGTGGGCTATGTTGTCGCCCAAGCAAATCTTGAAGAGGGTGAGCCCAACGCGGCAACATTGCAGGCCCACCTCAGCCAGTCGCTACCAGATTACATGATCCCCAATGCTTTTATGTTTTTGGAGGCCATGCCTTTAACACCCAATGGCAAAGTTGATCGCAAAGCCCTGCCCTCTCCAGAGCAGGACCTGCAAAGCAGCGTTGAATATGTTGCGCCTGAGAACGAAACCCAGGAACAGATCGCCACCATTTGGGCTGAGGTACTGGGTCTAAGCCAGGTCGGCATTAAAGATAACTTTTTTGAACTCGGTGGCCACTCGCTGCTAGCCACTCAGCTGATCTCACGCTTAAGGGAGCTGTTCAGTGTCGAGTTGCCACTACGCATTCTGTTTGAGAGCCCCAACGTAGAAGGTATCGCCTCGGCGATTGATCTTGAGGAGCATCGCGGGCCTGCGCTGCCGACTATCACGCCTGTCAGCCGTGAGCAGGAACTACCACTGTCCTTTAACCAGCAACGCCTGTGGTTTATGCAACAGCTCGATCCGCAAAACAGCGGCTACAATATGCCCGTCGCCTTGCAGATTAACGGCGCTCTGGATGCCAAAGCATTACGACTAGCCTTTCAGCAACTGGCCACACGTCACGAAATTTTGCGTAGCCGTTTTATCAGCAACGAAAACGGTGAAACCCAACAGATTATTGATGCTGCAGGGGAATGGCAACTACCTCTGGAAACCTTATCCGAAATCGATGAGAATGCCAGCAAAGCACAGATTCTTGCCCTCGCCGCGCGCGAGGCAAAAACACCTTTTGATCTCGCTAAAGCACCACTGTTACGCAGCAAGCTATATCGGCTCTCTGAGCACAAACATATTCTGCTCGCCACCATGCACCACATTATTTCCGATGCCCTGTCGCTGGAAATAATGCTCACAGAACTGGCAGCATTCTATCAAGCAGTGATGACCAAACGCCCTGCGCCCTTGGTGCCCCTGGCCATTCAATATGCCGACTACGCTTACTGGCAGCACCACAGCCTGCAAGGCGAAATTCTCGATCAACAGCTCGATTATTGGCAGGAGACACTGGCAGGTGCTCCCAAATTACTGAACCTGCCAACCGATCGAAGCCGCCCAAGCCAGCAGTCTGGCAGGGGCGCTAAATTAAATTTCACCATCAACAAGGCACTGACCGAAAAAATACGCGCCTTTAGCCAGGCACAAAACCTGACGCCATTTATGACCATGCTGGCAGGCTATCAATTGCTGCTGGCACGCTACGCCAGTCAGTCTGATATCTGTGTGGGCGTACCCATTGCCGGGCGCACGCAGCAAGAGCTGGAAGGTTTAATCGGCTTCTTCGTTAACTCGCTCATTGTTCGCAGCCAGCTCGATGATAACCCCACCGTTCAAGAACTGATCCATCATGTTAAAGATGGCGTTCTCGGTGCCTTTGCCAACCAGGAAGTCCCTGCAGAACAAGTCATCGAAGCTTTAAAAATTGAGCGCAACACGGCCTACAACCCGATTGCCCAGGTGGGTTTTAATTATCAAACCGGTGCGGGAGAAAAACACCGTATCAGTTCTGGCGATCTTAGCATCGAGTTGATTGAAACCGATGCGGTGACTGCCAAGTACGATATGATCTGGTCCTTCAACGAGATAGAGCATCAAATCGGTGCTTGCGTTGAATACGCTAGTGACCTGTTTGATCAAAGCACTATATCGGCGATGGTCGAGCACTTCCAACAACTGCTCAATCATATGCTCGATGACATTGAATTGCCCATCAACAGTGTGGCAATCAGTACGGAACAACAGTTATTCGCACAACTATCTCTGGACAGTCAACGCTATAGTGCCATCCGTCCTTTCACCGCCATGCAGCGTGATCTTTATCTGGACGGTATAATAAACCCGGACAACCAGCGTAATTACCTCGGTGTAATTGTCGATCTCGAACAGCCTTTTAATCTTCAACTCTGGCAGCAAGCGCTCGATAAGGTCGTGGCCAATGAAGCCGTGCTGCGCAGTCGTTTTATTGCCAGCGAACAAGCCCATCTTGATGTTGCTTATCAGTGCATAATCAAAGCCGATCAGCCGGACAGTAAAGTACTCGCTGAGTTGATTAAGCCCAAAGGCGCCATGGGCAGCGAAGAGTTTCGCGCGCAAATTGAAGAATTAACCTACCGGCCTTATCAAGCCGCAGATGAAGCGTTGTTTAGAAACAAGATTTTTAAATTTTCAGAGCAGCATTATGCCATTCTCACCTGCTCCCATCACGCACTCTGTGATGGTGTTGCCGTGGCCAGCATCAACTATAAAATCGCCGAGGTTTATCAAGTACTGTTAAACGGTGAAGTCGCTGCGACAGAGGAACACCTGGAGCATCAAAGCGACCCCTTTGAAGAATACCTGGGTTTTAATCGCCAGCATTTTGATAGCCGTGAAATCCAAAACTTCTGGCGTTACCATGGCCAACAGATTGAACCCTTAAGCCCTTTTGTCAGCAGCGAATTGGCAAGCACAAAAGGCAAGTACATTCAGATCGAACGACATCTAGATGATGAACACTGGATGGCGATTAAAAAGTTCTGCCTAAAAAAACGCACTACCCCGGCGATTTACTTTAAAGCACTGTATAGCCTGCTGTTAAAAGTCTACTGCAATAGCCGCGAAGGTTTCTACTTTAACGAGATAACCACCGGTCGCCCCAAAGGTCATATGCTAAGTTTGGGCTGCTATTTCCAGGGCGTGCCCTTTATCGTCCCGGCCGACCAGCTCAATGCGGATAACACTATTGATTCGCTACTCGCCTATGCCAGCACTTATCGCAGTGAAACCCAGGCTCATGAAAGCCTTTCCAACTCCGCCCAGCGAAAGTTGCTCGGGCAGGGCCGCGCTCAGGTAATTTATAATTTTTATGG
>JAUXDF010000160.1 GCA_030618505.1 Spongiibacteraceae bacterium
TCGAAAATTAAATCCGGTCATAGCCAACGCAAATCTTGCTCCTAGGCCTTTTCAAGGCCTTTAAGTCGCAAGATTTGCATTGGCCATGACCTCTTTGTTTAATTTCTGGATGGGCACTAAGTAAGCCGCGTAAATAAAGGCTATATTGCGCACCCCACTGGTACAGAAATTAAACAGGAACTAATCTTGAACCTGGCACTCTACAATATATATTCCAGATGCCAACCGGAGGGAGGGCAAGATGAAGAGGGTTCTGGTGTTTATCGTTTTATCAGCTGTGTCTGTCAGTGTGTTGGGGGTTTGCCTGTGGTGCCTATAAGCCTTACGGGCTCATTAACCGTCGAATAAAGTCATCGATTATTTGTAACAGCGGTAAAAAAGGGATTGAGGAGGAAGAAGTCAACGGGGAGAGAACTCCCCATCCAGGTCTTATTGTTTTCTGTTTTTATTATTATGAATATTATTTTTATTATTATACGTTATGTAATGCACTCCGCGTGCCAACTTATCTTTTCTCAATAACAACAGTGCGTTATTAAAACTTAGGTCACGATACTGCTAAAGCATTATTACAATTTGTTACCAATAAACCCTGTTTTTGTTACCCGAAACTCTATTAGTAACAGCTCTGGAAGCACAAATATCTAAAAAAGCAAGCGTACGACTCCAGATAAGCAAAACCTGCCGCCAAACACCTAATCATTTTCACTGGAGAGCAAAACATACAACTCTCCCTCTGCATCCACGGTGATATCAAAAGTAATCGGTCGGCAGCACACCTGACAATCTTCAATATAGTTTTGCTGCGCTACGGAACAGTCAATCAGAATATCGATGACCTCCCCACAGTAGGGACAATTTACTTTTCTCTCTGCTAATTCCATCATAATGAGTAAACGCACATCTTGAGCAATGAACAGCAATTAGCAAGCCGCGACTGAGCGAGACAGTAATAGCCTGGTACTGCAAAAAGGACTAAACCTTAAACATCCTCAAGCAAAGACATCACCTTCTTTGGCTTATATCCACGTATAACCTCACCCTTTATCAACACCAGGGGAATGATCTTTCCCCTAAGCTTGTCGTACTGCTCCCGCCCCTCCCTGGATGTCTCGATATCGTATTCCAGAAAGGCAATATTATTATCATTGAACAACTTCCGCATTTTCTTACAATAGCCACACCAGGAAGCCGAGTACATCACCACTTTATCGTTATGTTGTGCGGGAACCTCAGGAGGCGGCCCCATTTTGAGTGCAATATCTTGCCAATAGATTATGGCGATGAATATAAAAATAATTGGGAGCCAGCTTTTCATGGTCGGTAACACCTGCCTTGATTGATGCAATCAACCTTAACACCTTCCTGACTAGCGCTATACACCAAGATCCAAATGGATATTTGCTTACTGAACGGGGAAATGAGCGCAAACAGCAATATTGCACCAGCAGCTAAATCTGCATAAAAATGATGGCAGGCGAATTTTTAAGCTTACAGAGCAACTAGCACTGGGGGGGGAAGTTTTTTAGACGACTCTCGCTAGAGCCATTAAGGTGGCGACCCAAACCAGCCACACCCCGGCACACGAGTCGATGGTTACCGTTGCTCCCTTCCAGGCCTGGCGGAGTTCACCATCTATCATTGCGAGGGGACCGATAAGGGCCACCATAAAGGCATTAATCATATCCAACATACGAACAGGATCAAGCGGGCAGGATTATCCATAAAAACGGCAATGGGTTCAAGCGCTTTACTGGTTTAAACGGACAAATCTGTTTTATGGATGACATGGCGCGATTTGGCTTACACGAACCAGGCTACTCCTATCCAAAAACCTCAGCATTTTCCCCAAGTAAAGAATGTCATGTAAAGGCGCACAATATAGTTATCGCCACACCTACAAAGACAGGTATCTGGTGCTTTCAAAGAATCATGGATTCCTGCCTTCGCAGGAAAGACGGCAAGCGGGCTTTTCAGCTTGCCTTTAAACGGGATCTTCGATAGAGTACCGCACCTTCTCAGATAGCGGTCAGCAAGGGATCTCCCCTTATCCACAGACCCGTCCGGGAAGCATCAATGGTGAGGTGTCCGAGTGGCTGAAGGAGCACGCCTGGAAAGTGTGTAACGGGCAACCGTTCGAGGGTTCGAATCCCTCCTTCACCGCCATTATCTTTTTTCTTCTTCGATAGCACGCTGATAAAAAACTTTGCCTACGCGCTGAATATGCTCGCGCAGTTCAGCATTTTCAATCTCATCAAATACCGACAAATCAATCTCGTAGGGCAACAGCAAATCATCTAGCTTGAGGCTAATGTGATTCAGTGTTGTCAGATCAATTTCACCCAACAAAGTTAAATCAATATCAGAACCCTCACGGTAAGATCCCAACGCACGGGAACCGTACAAGTGCGGATTTAATACCAACGCGTGATCACCATTGATCTATTGCGCCACGGTGAACCCGGCATGCCTTGCATAATGAGATCGCCAGCTTCGCCGATACCGGTGTGAGCACCGCCGACTAAGCTGCCTTTGTAGCCGTGGTTGAGGAGCGAAAGCAAGGCAAATCCAACCAACCCTTGATTTCGTTCCTCAATCACGGCTACAAGCGTCAGGGAGATTTTTTGTAAATCTCCAAAGAATCGATGCACTTAGATCGGGGGAACATCAACTGTGATATAAATGGACTCGAATCCCTCCTTCACCGCCATTAAAGCCATTGTTTTTATTATACTTATTAGTCGCTTTTCGCTTTTGGGACTACTACGGGACTAAAACGCCCCCATCAATCAATTGCTACCCATCCCCCGCATATTCTCGACAAAGCATCCTAACCGTTTAGCAGGCCTCACCCTAGTTGCAATATTGAGCTTTCACAGACTGATTATGCCTCAACTCTTCTGCTGGAGGTGCAAGCCCATACTTTGCAACAACAAGCTCTCGCCTCAAATGGTTATATTATTATTGACATAAAGTAACTCTAGAGTTATAGTTACTGCAGGATTAACGAACAGAGGAACGGAGGTGAACAGCAAGAAATTAATGAGGATGATTGAAGATAATGGCTGGAATCTAGTGAGAATTACCGGAAGCCACCATCATTTCAAACATCCAACAAAACCGGGGCTCGTTACCATCCCCCACCCTAAAAAGGACTTACCACAAGGGACGGTAAAAAGCATAAAGAAACAAGCCGGACTCTAGTCCGGCACTACCAGTTTTGAACTTATGAGCTGTTGATCTACGATCACACCGAGAAGAGAGAAGAGCAATGAAATATCCTGTAGCAATTCACCATGAAGATGGTAGCGCTTATGGCGTAACAGTACCTGATATACCCGGTTGCTTTTCAGCGGGAGATACATTTGATGAGGCTTTGCTTAATACTGAAGAGGCTATTTTAGGTCATATAGAAATATTGGCTGAAGATGAAAACACAGCACCATTGGCAACCAGTATCGAAGCTCACCGCCGCAATCCTGACTTTGAAGATGCAGTCTGGGGCTTCATTGACGTGGATGTGACGCCATTTTTGGGAAAAGGTGAAAAAATTAATGTGACACTTCCTAGCTTTATCATTCGTAAAATTGAGAAAGCAGGCGTTAAAAACCGCTCAAAGTTTTTAGCAGAAGCGGCTCTTAAAGCGCTAGGGTGATTTAGCTGCATGCTGAATAGAGATACATACTCATAAATAAAACTGTGAAGCATCACTATGCATAGAGAGGTAAAATGAAGGTAACTACTCACCCCTTTTTGACGAAAGTGCTTGGCAGCTTTTTCATCAAAATAATTCGATTTCCTCGACCGTCTTAAATCCCTCTCTCATATCCCCCTCATTGTCACTCAAGAAAGAATCGCTAAGGCGTTAATTTCCAATAACGTTGTCGCCGGTAAATTGATAGAAAAGGGCTATACGTACTTGCTGATGAAATCTGGATCTTTGTTTCCCAGTACGACTGCAGATATTAATTTTGATGTGACTGGTCAGGGTATTGTTCGCCAGGTATTTAATGAAAGTAAACCATCATTGCGCGACCCGGCATGCCTTGCATAATGAGGTGGCCAGCTTCGCCGATCTGCCTTTGTAGCCGTGATTGAGGAACGAAATCAAGGAGAATTCCCAACCAACCCTTGATTTCGTTCCTCAATCACGGCTACGAGTGCCAGGGAGAATTTTTGTAAATCTGATGCACTTAGATCGGGGGAACATCAACTGTGATATAAATGGACTCGAATCCCTCCTTCACCGCCATTACCTTTTTATTCTTCGATAGTGCGCCGATAAAAAACTTGGCCTACGCGCTGAATATGCTCGCGCAGTTCAGCATTTTCAATCTCATCAAATACCGACAAATCAATCTCGTAGGGCAATAGCAAATCATCCAGCTCGAGGCTAATGCAATTCAGTGTTGTCAGATCAATTTCACCCAACAAAGTTAAATCAATATCGGAACCCTCACGGTAAGATCCCAACGCACGGGAACCGTACAAGTGCGCTTCAATAACCTGCGGGTAATGACTCAGCACATGAGCAATGGCGCGGCGCTGAGTTTCTTTCAAGCCATCATTCATGGCTGCTTTTCTTTTAACTGGGTCAGGCGCTGCTCAAGCCGGCAGAACTGCGGGTAATAGCGCTCAATCACGGCCTCAGAAATCTGCTTGGCAGTAGCTTTGTTGTAGGTGTGGGATGTACGATTACGACTGGCGATCATATCCATCCACACCTCGCCCTCCTCGATTAAACCCACAGCGTAGGCCTTACGGCTGGCATCCCGGGAACCATGTAAATCCTGTTCACCCTGAAACTGTAAATAATCTTTCAGGCAGTTCCAGGCCAGCTCATGGGTAAATTCAAAGGCCTGAATCAACCCCTGCTGCTCTAACTCAGACAATGGCCGCTGCGCACTAAGCCCAACCGCTTGAGTCAAGCTAAGCAATGCCTGTCGATAATTAACCAGGCGCTGCTGCCAGCGAATATCGTTACCCATTATATTGCTCCTGATTTAATGCCTGGTGATATGGCAGGAATTTTACGGACACCCCAGTGAACATTAACCGCACTGTCACGAAAGCCCGCCGACTAAGCTGCCTTTGTAGCCGTGATAGAGGAACGAAATCAAGGGTTGTTTGGGAATTTTCCTTGATTTCGTTCCTCATGCCCTTCGCACTTAAGCTACCTTCGGCGCCTTACGCAATTTCTCAAGCACCTTTTCACCAAACTCCGTGGTATTGATCATCCTCACACCACTACCTGGCTTGGACAGATCGGCGGTTGAATAACCATCGGTGAATACACCTTGCATGGCATCCCAAACATTTTTTGCCTCGGCTTCCATACCAAAACTGTTTTCCAGCATCATCGCCACTGAACCAATCATGGAATAAGGATTAGCAATATTCTTGCCGGCAATATCAGGAGCAGAACCGTGAGAGGGCTCATAGTAAGATTTCTCATCACCCTGACAAGCCGATGGCATTAATCCCAGTGAACCCAGAATACCGCCGCCTTGATCACTGAGAATATCGCCGAACATATTTTCCATCACCATTACATCAAACTGACCGGGGTTCAGGCATAACAAGGTCGCCGCCGCATCCACCAGGATGTGCTTAACTTCTACTTCAGGGTAGTCTTTGGCAACTTCTTCGGCGATCTCATTCCACAACACGCTGGATTTCAACACATTACTTTTGTGAATATTGTGCAGCACTTTTTTACGGCGCATCGCCAGCTTAAAGGCTTCAACAAGAATGCGACGAATCTGCTCTTCGTCATATTCCAAAGTCTCCTTCACATAACGCAAACCCTTGTCGTTAACACCCACTTCTTTCTCGCCGAAGTACAAACCACCCACCAGCTCACGCACCATAATCAGGTCGATGCCTTCACCAATCACTTCGGGCTTAAGAGGCGAAAAGTGCGCCAAACCCTTGGGCAGTGAAACCGGACGAAAATTAGCATAGGTATTGTAACGACGACGCATCGGCAGCAGCGCACCACGCTCGGGCTGTTTATCAATGGGGATCTTTTTAGACTCTTCATGACTCAGGCCAATCGGCCCCTTCAAGATAGCATCGGCCTGATCGCAGATTGCCTTGGTTTCCTCTGGAAAAGCATCTCCACACTCAAAATAGGCATTGGCACCAAAGGCGGCAGGCATCAGCTCAAATTGCACATCGTTGCGCTCCTCGACCAGCTTCAAGACCTTGACTGCCTCTTCCATGATTTCGGGACCAATACCGTCACCGGCCAATATCGCAATTTTATAACTCTTCATGATTTACCTTTATCTGCACTATGTGATTGATTGTACTTTATGTAACTGATTGCACTTTATGTAACAAATTGTACTTTGCGGAAGCAGGCGGCTGAGCCCAGACTCAGACAACAACGAAAAGGGACTGGCCGCCAAAAAAGAGGCTATTCTACGCCAGCTTGGCGCCATATCAAAAACCAGTATTGATATGACTCAAATTAAGTGTCTTAACAGCCGATTTTTTCACTTAAGTTTCGACTATTTAATGCTCAAGGCTGGCATTCATAACAAAGCTGGGTTAAAAATAGCACTCTTAATTTAACTTTACGCAGAGCCCGGAATACGATGAGAATCGCACTAATTGCCCCGCCATTTCCTCTGGAAGAAGCCCCGTCTCCGCCACTTGGCCTATGTTATGTCGCCTCCGCCTTTCAGCAAGCAGGCGCTGAGGTCATTATTCTGGACTACATTGTCGAGCAATACAGCGCGGAGAAGATGCGTCGCAGTCTTGAAGAATTCCAAGCGGATGCAGTCGGCATTACCTCGGTAACGATGAATTTTAAGATGGCAGCGCAGATCATCGGTGACGTGAAGGCCTATAACCCGGATCTGATCACCCTCTTCGGCGGCCCCCATGTGACTTTTGATGCCCCTGACACTCTGAGAAAATACCCTGCTGTGGATATTATTGCGCTCGGTGAATCCGAGCTAACTATTCGCGATCTAACACCCGTCATCAAAGACCGACAGCAATGGAAAAATATTGAAGGCATCGCCTTTTTAGAAAACGGCAAGCTAGTCAACAACGGTCGCCGGGAATTCCTGAAAGAACTTAGCACGCTAAAACTCCCCGCCCGCGAGCTTTTACCGATATCACGGTATCGAGCGCTCGGTTTTCCCGTCAGCATTATTACCAGCCGAGGCTGCCCTTATAAGTGTATTTTTTGCCAGGGCACAGA
>JAUXDF010000057.1 GCA_030618505.1 Spongiibacteraceae bacterium
ACACATCAAGACCGGCAATATACCCATAAGCTGGCGCCACATGACCACAAAAAGTCACGCCATCACCCCCGTCCAGCCCACACACTTGTGACTGTAAACTGTCCATAAGAGGGCCATCACCGATCACATAAAACGCCAGCGCCGGTAAGGCAGAATTAGCCAACAAAGACTCAGCCATAGACAGAAACAGATCAAGCCGCTTAACAGGCGTCAGACGACCAACAATACCAATTTTAATCACGCCATCATCAGGCCAGGGACTATGCACATCCTGCAAATGCTCGAAACTCACACCATTAGGAATAGCAAGCAGCTTTTTTGCCGGGTATTCAGACAACAACTGCCTGCGCAGATCGTTGGTGACAGCCACCACCGCACTTTGCAAGTAAGAGCCCAGCATACGGTTCAGAACAAATAGGGCATTTTTGGGGTACCACCAACGACTACTGTGCTCTTGTGCACCATGCACCGTACGCACAGAAGGGATACCACAACGAGCGGCAGCCAGACTACCTAAGATGTTTTCCTTAAAACGGTGGGTATGAACGATATCGGCTGAAAAGGATTTGAATAGACTGACAAGTCGCTTAAAAATTACCAGCGCGCTGAGTTCAGCCTCTGGCAACACCTCCACCTGAATACCCTGCTCTCGCAAACGTTCCGCCAACTCGCCCTCATTCATTAACACAACGAGCAGTTTGATATGCGGATGCTTTATCAGCTCACTACAGAGGGTGAATAGCTGAACCTCTGCACCCGCCCATAGGTCGCCGGATGCGATCTGTGCTATGCGTAAATGTTGCTGCATCATAATAATCCGACTCCAGGCACCACAATAAAACAAAGCTTCATACAAATACGTCTAGACTCCATGCGTTAAAAACCATTTCAACTTTACAAGAATATTCAGTTAAGCGCGACAATAGCCGTAATATAGGATATTTTAAGCAGTGATCAATATTTGGCAACACTAACCAACTAAAATAAGCGGTTCATTTTTTTGACTATTATCAAGTACCGACACCGCCATATCTAAGAGTGCGCTGGGGCGACTGACTAGCAAGCAATGAGGAAAGGCCCATCTATAACACCTGCCAACAGCACACAACATATGCTTAAACCACAGATAAAGACGCTAATTAAAGTTGTATTAACAATATTATTTATTGGCATCTTAATTCAGTTAATTGAAATTGATCAAGTCATCTCCCTATTTAAGGGGGCAAATTTATCCTGGTTTTCACTGGCGGTTGGAATTATTATTTTTGACCAAGTTTTTATGGGAGTGAAGTGGAACGTGTTACTTAGAGCACTAAACATTAACGTTTCAGTTTATATCCCGGTAATTGCCTACCTGAGAGGCAGGGCATTTAAATTTATTATCCCATCAACACTTGGGATTGACGCCTACAAGGCATTCTATCTAAAAAAATACCACAATAGAACTTCGGATGTTGTTGCCAGCATAGTAGTTGAACGCTTTTTGGGGATCATCTCATCAGTGCTTATTATAGCCATACTCCTGTATTTTTTTATTGAGCCTTTTAACCTCCCTTTAGATAAACAAACATGGATTTTCAGCATTTTTTGTGTTCTTCTGGCACTCATAACCCTGAATTGGTTAGTCGACCATAATAATTATCTCACCGATCACCGAGCACTAAAAAAGTTAAGCCCTAAAATTTATAAAGCTCTGCATTCAGCCTTACTTACTTTAGATGAATTGAAAAATAAAAAAAATAAACTCTATCTCTTTCTCACACTATCGGTAGTTGAAAAAATTTTTTTCGGGGCCGCTATCTATTGTTGCGCAAGATCACTTGGAGTTGCCGAGGATTCGATGACATATATCATTGCTGCCACGCCTCTGCTATCCCTCCTTGAACGATTACCTATTTCAATTTCTTCTATAGGGTTGCGAGAAGGCCTATTTGTTGGGCTTTTTTCACCGCTAGGTATTGATGCCAGCCAAGCGCTTTCCATCGCCTTACTACTTAGAGCTACCGAAATCACCCAAGTAGCTGTACTAATTTTCATATGGTATATAGACCCTTCACCACCCCCTGGCAATGACCGGGATATTTCTACCGTTTCGCACTAAGCTATCTATCATTTGCGCAGGGCTACAAACGATTTTATGACCTTCTAGCAAGCGAGATTTTTAATTCATCCCCCCTAGATGCTAGCCCTTTACCCAAAGACCTCTTTAAATCTAACCTCAATCTCAAGTAAACATTGAGCTTCTTTAATTCATCTATTTGCCCTTTGGTATTCTTTACCATCGAACGTATTCGTAACATAGGGTGAATCACATAGCGAATAAACAAAACAGAAAGCGATGAAATACTTGGATTATCGTTAGCAACTTCATACCCATATTCCGCAAGCTTTTCACTAGCTACAGCTTCAAACATCAGAACTTCATGATCGCTCAGGTTTGTTTTCCATTTCTGCGTATTGCCTTGCATCAAAGGCTTGGTAAGATTCTCCAGGTTGCGAACATCCGTGGGATAAGGCGTCTTATCCTCATGGAACGCTAACATATCAGGACTGTACTCTTCTTCAATAAAATCACAAATTTGATGCATAACTAATTCAGGATTCGCCAATAAATCTTCATAGCGAAACTCAAAAACATTATCTTGTCCAACTTCGGCTTTGAGTTCAGCTACTGTTTCCAGATACTGCTTCCAACGCTCAGCTAAAAGATAATAGTGCTTGGGGCCGAACCTTGCCTGCTTCCAAGAAGCAGAAGAGTCTCGACCATCTCTTACAATATGCAAAAACTTGGCCCTGGGAAAACCTTCAAGTATCTCCTTCCAGTAAAGAACATGCCAAGGACTTTTCTCGCCCCAGCGCTCTTTACCTTGAGCCATGGCCCAACTATACATGACGCCATCAACCATGCTGTGAAAGTCATGCCCCTTAGTGAAATAAAATGCTGCTTCCGGGTCCAGTCTTGGCTGCCAGTCATGAAGTATCTCAGCAATATCATATGCCAGGTTTTTTCGATTAAGATCTACCGACAAATCACCATAGTGCTTCAGCCACGGCATAAATGTGTTATACAGGTGAGACTCATAAGGTACAGCAATCCTGGGGTGGCTATTCAGAATTCTACTGAGCAAGGAAGTGCCTGATCGCGCGCAACCATAGATAAAGACAGGGTTATCGCAATTAATATGTGATGTCATCTAACGGAACCCCTATGTAAACTGATTAGTTTTATAGGATGTAGCTACTGTACTACTTTATAACATTACCGATACCTGTCTCGTAAAATCCTTGCTATAAAACCTAATATGCAGGCGATCTTTAAGAACAGACGCAGCTAACTGTAAGGACTTTGACTCTAATGGCATAGTTACGCCGAATCACGGCTTTTAGTCCCTTCTCCTTGGGGGAGAAGGTTAGGATGAGGGGTGCGGCGAAGCCGTTAATTATAAGGGCTACTAACTTTACTTTACCCTCTCCCCAACCCTTTTACACCCTGTTTTAGGTGCTCCCGCAAGCGGGAGAGGGAGCAAAACCGCCGGATCACGGCTTTTAGTCCCTTCTCCTTTAGTTTAGTGTAGACTAAATCATCCCCTGTGATTTATAACTTTCGATAATGTCATCTAATTCCTGGCTAAAATCTTGTGATGACACAAACCCTAATTGCTCTTTTGCCTTACTACCATCAAAGTTCCGGCTCTTGGTATAAAAATCAACTCGTCGACGATATATCGGCGGATTGATTTTTAGCGGCGTACAGATAGCCTCACAAACATCGCCTAACAATTGCATAGGAACAACTGGGAGATGTAACCAGGGTTTCTTTTTACCGAGTTTATCGGCGATGAGATCAGCCATCACTTTTAATGACGCGGACTCACCACCAGGGATAATATAAATTTCATTATTACGCTCTTCATGCTCCATCGCGAGGAGGAAGGAAACAGCAAGATCCCTTACATCGATCCAATGCACCAGTTTGTCGCCTTTACCAACATAGAAGAATTTACCTTTGGATATCATGCGAAATATCTTAAGCGTGCGATCATCCCCCGGGCCATAAATCATCGCGGGACGAATGACCACACCGGATACTTTCTCGCTTTTATAAAATTCTAATGCAATCAACTCGCCGTCCATCTTGCTACGCTGATACATATCTGCCGGGTTATAAGGGTCTTGCTCATCAGATGGAACATCTTGCTTCGGCTCTATAACGCCCACGGTTGAACAATGGATAACACGAGACACACCTGCTTCGACAGCCACTTCAAATAAATTTCTGGTGCCAACAGCGTTAACTGCGTCAAACTCACTTTCGGGCAAACCCGCCTGTCGGAATAAAGCGGCGATATGGAAGATACCGTTTACACCGGTCACCGCTTGTTTAAGTGACACCACATCTTTCAAGTCAGCAATGACAACTTCGGCGCCTAACTTTTCAAGTTCAGCGCCCTGCTGTGGGTTGCGAATCATCGCTCTAACTTTAAAACCCCGATCCAGTAATAACTTTGTTACAAAGCTACCAACATATCCGCCAGCTCCAGTAACTAAATACAGATGTGATTTATTCAAAACTTCCACCTTTATGTTCAATGACAATACCGCCAATATTAAGCATAGCTATATTTTACCAAGCAGATCCGTACAGTAGTATTTTTTTATGGCCAGCAGTATAAAAGGCCTCTTTACTCGTGGCAAATGTTATACTCCTGCTTTACCGATGGTATCAGTGTGGGGCGGTGCCCACTCCACCCAAAACAATCTCTGCCGGGCCATACTAGTCTACTCAGCATAGCCCATAACACTGATGACTCAAGGCCTTCAGGGCTACGAAACAGATACTTTTCGCACTATTTTGCCAGTTGCTGAAAGAGATTCAAATTCGACATAAAAAATGATCAACAAAAAGAGTTACTAATGAACATTTTATTAGTTGCACCACAACCGTTTTATCAAGAGCGAGGCACGCCCATCGCCGTTGATTTATTAATTCGGTCTCTTACAGAACAGAACCATCACATTGATTTACTTACTTTTTCTGAGGGCGAAGACCGCCATTTCGATAAAGTACGCCATATTCGTATTCGAGCATGGTTCGGACTCAAGCAAATAAAACCTGGATTTTCATTAAAAAAAATCATTCTGGATTTCTTTCTGTTCTTTAAGATGATCCTTTTAATGTATCAAAACCGCTACGATGTGGTGCACGCAGTGGAAGAAAGCGTATTTATGGCCTTCGTACTTTGCCCTCTTTTCGGTGTTAAGTATATATACGATATGGACTCTTCCATGTCGACGCAAATTGTAGACAAGCTGCCCACATCGATCAAAAAGGTCGAACCGATTCTAAATTATTTCGAATCTCTTCCAATGCGCTACGCCACAACTGTTGTGCCAGTTTGTGATGCATTGGCCAGTATTGTTTATCAATATCGTAAAGAAGGTGTTTTTATTCTCAAGGACGTATCGCTGGCTGATAAAAGCGCCGGCCCTCTTGGCTCAATTGACATCCGAAAATCCATTGGTAAAGGCAAAAAAATTGCAATGTACATAGGCAATCTTGAATCCTACCAAGGTGTCGATTTAATGCTTGAATCCTTTGCCTTAGCTTCCATAAAAAAAGATCAACTAGCATTAGCCATTATTGGTGGGGAACCTGAGCATATTGATTCATACAAGAAAATATGCGAAGAATCAGGAATCAGTAATTCCACTTACTTTTTTGGCAAACACCCGGTTGCTCATTTATTCGAAATAATGGAGCAAGCAGATGTACTTATTTCTCCACGCATTCACGGTGTCAACACACCAATGAAGGTCTATAGCTACATGGATTCAGGAGTTCCCGTTCTTGCCACCAAACTTCCTACCCACACTCAAGTCATGACAGATAAAACAGCACTCTTAGTTGATGCCACTCCCAAAGCGATGGCAGCAGGCTTAAATGAACTACTAAACAACCCCGAAAAGTGCCGCCATCTTGCTATGCATGCAAGCGAATATATTAAACAAGAACATAGTTTAAAAGCATTTAAAACCAAGCTACGTGATATCTATGACTATATCAGTGAGCACAAATAAATCATCTACTGTTACGATGTCAAAAAACAGCGGCAAATCACCATTGGGGGAGTGTTAATATATGCAACGCGGTGCACTGATCTTCGATTCCCATATCCACCTTTACCGTCACTTTGACTTGACGCGCCTATTTGCTAGCGCAGTAGATAACATTGCCGCCATTGCCCTCCAACAACATGTACATGAAAACTATATTGCTGTATTAGGCTTAACGCTAACAGATTCAGAAATGAGCTGGAACGAACTTTACCAATTAACATTAAAGGAATACAAACTAACTGGCCAGGGGGGCAATTGGCAATTATTCAACTTGCCTGAGCAAGGATTAATAAAGGCCATAAATGAAAAGCATCAATCTCTATACCTAATCCCTGGAGCTCAAATTATTACATCAGAAAATCTAGAACTATTAGTCCTGGGCTCACCATCCCCAGCTAGAGCCCAAGACAAATCACTAGCCTGGCATATTGAACAAAACAGCGATCATCTATTAATCGCTCCTTGGGGCGTTGGAAAATGGTTAAAAAAACGAGGAGCTATTATTAATAAAGCTTTGACAGAAATTAGCTCTACATTAGTACTGGGGGATAATGGAGGACGCCCTTGGTTCTGGAGAAACATATCACAATTCCATCAAGCACAAGAGTTAAAGGTTCCTGTTTGGCCTGGAAGCGACCCCTTACCATTAGCAGGGGAAGAAAGTAGAGCGGGAGCAAACACGATTACCATAACAAACTTCAATCTAGACGATATAAGTTGTCCAAACCTTATCAGAGCTCTCAGTGAAAACAGGAATAATTTCATCAAATGCCACAAGCCAGAAAGCTTATTTCGATTTTTTAAAAACCAAATATCCTTACGCCTCAGCCATACAAATAAAACCCCATCTTAGTGGCCAACTACAACAATCAACGAGCCATTAGCATTGACTAATTCCTGACGCGTTGTTTTTTATGTCTCTTGTTAACTAGAGCCTGGGAAGTAAACTCAAACTTCGAAGGCACCTTGTAGCGCTCAAGCTTATTCAAACAGTACTTACGAATTGTTTTCTTTAGCGCCTTGGTATCGAGCTCATCTCCACATCGAACCTTCGCACATACTTGATTCCCCAGCATGGTATGGGGCTCACCGTAAATGATGCAATCATCAACAGCATCGAGTTCATTCAAGACAGACTCTACCTCAACCGGAAATACTTTTTCCCCTCCAACATTAATAATATCTGACTCTCTGCCGATTATCCGCAACCAGCCTTTATCGACTTCAACCATGTCCCCGGTACAAAGCCAGCCGTCTTCTTCCAGCATGCCATCTGCATTAAGGTAACCAAGCATAGTCGAGCGAGACTTCACCCATAGCACACCATTTTCCACTTTCGTTTGGAAATTTTCACTGTCGATTTTCAACCAGGACGAATCACTACCACGAGTTTTTGATCTGGGCGAACCGAATTCTGAAGTACCGTACTTTTGAAGTATACGCACATTAGGAAAAACTTCTGGCAACCTGTTCAGCACGGAATTACCCATGGGCTCAGAACCATAACTTACTACCTTCAATGATGATAAGTCGAATCGACTGTACTCCCCAGATATGATTAATAAATTCAGAAAAGACGGAGATACGGGCAACACATCCACCCGATGCTCCATAATCAATTTACAGATATGATTGGGTCCACGACTAGATGTCAAAACCAAACTGCCGCCGCTAAACAATGTATAAAACAATGTATCTAAACCGGCGATATGATCCAACAATAAAAATGCAAGTGTCCGATAGGCTTTATTTACCGCGATAAAACTGGAAAGAAATTTTTCCAAATCATGCAATATGGCTTTTGGTCTACCAGTCGTTCCTGAAGAGAAAATAATAAATCCCGAGTGCTCTTGCTCCTTCAAAGCTTTTAATAAGTAATGGCCCTCAGAAGACTTTCGCTGAACAGAGCTGCCAAAAAGTTGCTGCCCTTTCTGAACAAAAAGGTACTCTATAAAAGCATCTTCACAATAACGACTAACATCCTTTATATGCGGTGACATTAGCGCTACGACATTACCATTACGAAACAAGGCGATCAGCAATGAAATCGTTCGATAAGTATAATCTGACTGAACACCAATCACCTGCCCACGCTGAATTGACAAAGCATCCAACTCTACCAGCCACTTATCAACAGCCGAGCTCAAATCACTATATGAATAGGAGTTATCACCCTCCACAACTGCACATAATGGCCCATTTTCCAGCAGTCGCTTATTCAATAAATCTAGCAGCAAAACAGCAACATCCCTTATGAAATCCCACCTAAAAATAGAGTTTGGCCGGTAATAAAATCGCTATCCTTGCTGATAAAGAAATCCGTGACGTTAACAATGTCTTTAAAAGTCCCCAATCTCTTAATCGCTTGAGTTCTAATCAGATCATCCATTTTGTCATCAGATACGCCTTTAATTAAATCCGTAGCGACAGGCGTAGGCCCAAGGGCATTTACCGTAATATTGAATGATGCCACCTCCTTAGCCATTACTTTTGTAAAATTATCGACTGCTGCTTTTGAAGCAGCATAAGCAGCTTCGCCTTCCAATTTCAAAGGCGCTGCAACCGTTGCAAAATTCACAATGCGACCATACTTTTGTCGGCACATCACTTTAGCGACTTCTCGAGCGAACAGAAACGTACCAAATACGTTCGTTTCAAATATTTTTCTCACTGTCGCCAGAGGTGTTAGCAATATGTGATTCATAGAAGCAATGCCCGCATTATTGAGCAAAACATCGATTCTCCCATATTTTTTTCGTACCTCGTTGACCATCTGCTGTACGGCTTGCTCATCCGCCACATCAAGACAATGGTGTTCGTACCCAGCAATTTCTTTGTCCATCTCACTACGGCTACAGCCCACAACACTGTACCCTTTACCAGTATAATATTCTGCTAAATAGCGGCCAATTCCTTTGCGTGTACCCGTGATAATCATTACTTCAGGCATTTATACCTCCCCAAGCTTCTCAGCAATAAATTCAGCCAAAGCACCCACGCTCCGATATGGACTGTTACGCATAGACATAGCCTTTTCATCTGCCAAGGAAACAGTACAACCCAACTCATCAAAAATAGCAGACTCCAAAGTTGTCACCAACATCACTAAGGACAATGAATCTATTCCCGATTCCCCACCAAAAAGTGGAGTCTGATCATTTACATCTCTCAGTGAATCGTAATCAAGCTCCTCATTCAATTCACTCACTGCTTCTTTAACTAATACAACCGCCTTATCACGCACAACCATACTCCCATTTTAACGATTCATTATCACCTTTGCGGGTGACCCTTGTATGATAACATTCGATTTATACCTTCTATTAACCATGCTATTAGCAACCACTAAGGTATTATCACCAATTTCAGCACCATCCAATATGACGCAGTTTGCTCCAATCCAAACGTTATCCCCGATTTTAATGCCTTTGGAGGTACTTCCCTGGTCTTCCAAGTGGACTCCTTTCTGATCATGTCGATAGTTACTTGAAATCATGCTCACATTGGGACCACAAATGAAATTGTCCCCTATTTCAATCCCCTCAGATCCTGCTGCCAGAAAACAACCCGTTGCCACCCCCCCCCGTTGCCCCATTTTTAGAATGCCATCATATGCTTTAATCTTAGTAAACGAAGAAACAACACAACCCTTACCCAGCTTTAGGTTTCGAGTTAGATCAACTTCAGCCTTGGGACTAATCTTAGCTCGATACTTCAGCATATAAATCACAGTAACAACCAACTGTGGCGTCAGTACTCGCAACAGTCCTTTTCTCAGATTACCCAATTTCATATACAAACACTCATAATTCCTACATAACCTTATTCTGATACTCGTGCATATGCCCCTGAAATCAATAGCGCGAAAATACCAGCAACAACAGTTACTATTTCCTCTATGGATATTGTATCAGGGTTACCACAAAGATAAAGCTGACCAACAACATTGGGATGTTCGGTTAAGTTTATATTCATAAACTTTAATTTTTGTTCACATGTTCATTTTCAGATAATATTTATTTAACTTTATTACTTCCTTTTCTCTGCGCTCCGCACTCCAACCATTACGCTCCATGAGCAAATTTGCACTAAAATTAATAGTATCATCATGCGGCTTTTGAGCATTACCAACAGGAAGACGACGAACTAGCAAATCCTCCAAGTGTTGCACTTGCTCATACCGAATACAATGCTCCAACACCCCCCGACAACAACCCGCAGCGCCAGGTACATCTTGAAGCATATCAGCATCTTCACTACAGATACCTTCAATACTAGCAATCGCCATCGGAAAATAGTCCAATATAAACCGAATTTGACCAATGCTCAAACCAAGCCCTTGCAAGCTCTCCTTTGCACCAGACAGATCCGACCATAACGCTTGCTCCGAAGTATTTGAAGGAGCTATATCCAGTCTATGATTGCACTTCAAGGCATCGACAGCCTGCTCAGCAGCCTTACGTGCAAGCGTATATTTTGTTCCTCTCAATGTATACAGGCCTTTTAACTCTGCCGCGCTTTTCCCCCAGTCTACCCAGCACGCATGCCTGATCAACGCTGCATCAGCACCCTTTTCCCTTACTTTTCCTGAATCTGCAGGCAAAAACCCAACGTGAACCTGGACCACGTCGCCCAAAGAAATTAATGGTTCCTTAAATGCTGAATTAACCTGATCTATACACTGCTTAAGCTGCTTGGAAGTCAAGCCCTTCTGCTCCCCGTCGCCCGAAGGGAAATACCATGTACCAATCAACGTATACCCTTGCCATGGAGATATAAATAACAGCCGAGACATCCCACATTGGTCCAATGCTTTGACACCCACCGCCACTTCAAAACCCGCCTTATCCACAACCAGATTTACGGCTTTTACATACTCCAACTGAGGCTCCATTGATACCTGCGATTCCAGTACCCGGCCATCTCCGCTACAATCTACCGCCATACCAACCGTAAGCTCGCTGCACTTGCCAGTCGGCACATCATCCAAAAAAACACGATATTGCTTTGAATCACCAAGTGGCTGCACAAACCTAACATTTGAGTAGTTACACGCATCTGCACCCCTGCCAGCTGCGGCTTGTAGCAAAGCTAAAACCAAACGCTCAGTATGAATAACCTGAGCGTCATACCATAGCGCACCCCCTGTTATGGTTCTATCCACCAAACCAGGTACCTTTTTCTTTAACTGATTACGCGACAAAATCTTTCCAGATGGAATAGCGGCTTGAGGTGCAAGCCCCTTGTTTCGATTAAATGTCAAACAGTTATAAAACAGCAAGCCCACACCAACCAAGAGTCGATTTTTTGACAAAGCTGAACACGTTGGCAGCACACAGGGAAGAGGCCGAACCAGGCCTGGCGCGATTTTTAACCATGTGTTTCGCTCCCGTGATGAAATCACACTGGATTTCACATCCAGACTTTGCAAATAGCGCAGCCCACCATGAATGGTCTTCAAACTATTCGCTGATGTCGCCGCACCAAAATCCTGCTTGTCTACGACCAACACAGACAGCCCTCTACTTGCAGCTTCCCACGCAACACAAGCGCCAAAAACTCCCGCCCCTATCACTAACAGGTCATAATACGGCTTAAATTCCCTTCGACTTTCAACACCGCCAAGCTCTCTGCAGGAAGTATTATTCTGTTCCACGCGCTCTCCTTCCATTTCATCTACACACTATTCCGCAATCTACTGAATACCCTGAACCAATCATACCCTAACGGAACAACGATAATAGGGATAGAGACAGTCAACAACGTAACAGTGCGCTTGCGACACACCGAACACCCTCCTGACGCAACGGGTCGCGCAGCATGGGCCACCCGCCAAAGTGACACTCCAAATCTAGCCGACCAATAGAATGTTTGTATTTTTGGACTAACTAGTGCCCGTCCGGAAGCACAATTTCTATAGTCCCCTCTCCTTTAAGGAGAGGGTTAGGGTGAGGTAAAAAGACTATAAAAAT
>JAUXDF010000189.1 GCA_030618505.1 Spongiibacteraceae bacterium
TTTGTCCCGATTCCAGAATGGGGGTTTGATCAAAATCCGTATCCCATTCCACTGGCGGTGCACGGGCAGATGCGATTTGAGGCGGTGTGGTAGGTTCGCCAATGTGGTTCAGGACGCGATGAATGGGAGCTATCTCAGTAATAAAGGCAATAATCTCCATCTCACCGCCGCATTGAGGGCACACCAGCGGCAAGATTTCATAGATGCGGGCTATCAGCATCGCCCAAAGATAAACGGTAGAGGACGCTATTTTTGACTCACCTTTGGTCAAATCTTCTGTGTCAACGGGTTCTTGATCGGGTAACATCGCTTTATTACCCCAAGGCAACCCGGCATAGGCGATCACCGCTTGGCGTAACGGGGCGTTCGGTGCCAGAACACCGTGATAGCGATGCCGATGCTTACGTGGCAGTGGAATCAAGCAAGGCCAACTTATCCATAAACTCCAGGGGCGTCAGCGTGAGAAGTGTTTGCCCATTAGGTTTCGGTTTGGGAAGCCGGTAAATCAGCCGATGATCCTTCTCGATCCACTGCAGCCGTTCACTGGCAAAAATCGGACGACAGTCACGGCAGCGTTCAGAGAAAATCTCCCGGCATGACCCCACTCGCGCATGACATCCACGACTTCTGGGGAAAGCAGTTCGCGTCGCTTAAACAGTCGGAGGATCCGTTCTCTCACTTGGGTTTGCGCACGTTTGAACACCTCAGGTGTTAAGGTGGCCACATCAAAGTGCACCGCTTCGTCTTTGACGCTAAACAGGCCATCGATGACACAGCAATGGAAGTGAATGTTCCCATTCAATGCCGAACCAAACCGATGAACAAAGGTGACCGCGCCCAGTCTAGCCTGTTCCGGCGCACCGGAGCAACATGACTGTAGCGCCTTTTCCACGCTGTCCAGAAAAATCTGCAAAACGCGATTCAAAAGGTCTGCATCGCGAACTAGAAAATACCGTAATCGCTTGGGAAACGATAAAACCCACTGCCGCACCGGAACTTGCGGAAAAACCTGATCCACAAGATGGGCGGCGGTCTCTACCATCCGCCGAGTATTACAAGAGGGACAGATGCCCCTCCCTTTGCAGGAATAGGCAATCAGAAAATCATATCCGCAACCAGCGCATCGAGCACGGGCACACCATAGGCGAGAATTCCGCATTCCAGATACTTACGATAATCTTGCTCAATATAGCCAGCAACCGGGAAACCCTCTTCATCCGCCTCTCGGCAACCGGCTAGCCAGGTTTTCGGGGGAAGTTCAGAGGTTCATTTCTTAAAGGTATTGAACTCGCCCCCCCTTTTGGAAGCGGCTATATGTTGCTTGTGAAACACTATATGAATTTGGAGCAACCGAATAATGCTTTGAATGTCTATCAGCAATGTGAAGATACGTTTAAAGCAGAACTTGGTATTCAACTTTCACCAAAAATGCAAAAGCTTGCCGCACAATTTTTAAAACCAGAGTCAGGCAAGGAAAATAATACTGTGGGCGTCGATTAAAGTGCTGTTACAGGTATTCGGGAATTGTGAACTTATATCGGCAAATTGTTCAAACTATAATATGACACAGAGCTGAATTTTTTACGTAAAACCATGTGCTTGGACTATTCTATTTCCCCCTCACCCAACCCTCTCCCTCCGGAGAGGGCTCTTTTATATGGATCTGAATGGCTAGCTCTGTATCGTATATACTACTGTTCTAGAAAAATTTATTGAATTCGGATCACTGAGCCTTTTCAGCCCGTACAGGCAAAACCGGTGACGACAAAAATTTGCAGTTAAATGAAAGTAGCCTTAGCTTACATCACCATCATTTTAATCTGGTCAACCACCCCTCTGGCTATTAAATGGAGTGGTGAAGGCCCTGGCTTTATTTTTGGCGTTGCAGCAAGAATGGCGATCGGAGCCTCTTTAATATGGATTTTTCAATTACTATTCAGAAAACGCCTACCCTGGCATAAAAAAGCCTTACAAACCTATTTGGCAGTTGCCTTGCAGATATATGGTGCGATGATGGCGGTTTACTGGGCAGCGCAATTTATCCCATCGGGCTGGCTTTCGGTGATTTTTGGTTTGTCTCCCTTTGTTACAGCTTTTTTAGCAGCCATTTTTCTTAAAGAACGTAGTTTGACTATTAGCAAGCTGCTTTCTTATATTTTGGGAATTAGTGGCCTGGCAGTCATATTCAGTTCAGCCTTGCAAATTGATATCACTGCTGCTCAGGGTATTATTGGCGTACTTACTGCTGTCTTTTTGCAATCAGCAAGTGCTGTCTGGGTTAAAAGAATTAAAGCGGGGTTAGGTGGTTTAACTCAGGTCGCAGGCGGCCTACTCTTCGCTTTACCAGCCTATTTGATAACCTGGTATTTTACTAGCGAAGGCTTATGGCCGGAGCACTTAAGCAACCGAAATTTGTATTCGATTATTTATCTGGGCACCATAGCAACCACTATAGGCTTTTCGCTGTACTATTACATTCTGTTACATTTATCAGCAACCAGCGTGGCAATGCTTACCCTAGTCTCACCCGTACTTGCCTTGTACCTTGGTCATACACTAAATCATGAGCCACTATCGTTGAAAATAGCAACCGGAACCGCGCTAATTTTATCTGCCCTGCTGCTACATGAATATTTTGATCGGTTTTTTCTCAAACGCTCAAGGAATAAACGGTAACAGACATATTGCACAACAAATAGAGCCATTAAATTCTCCTCTTCCCTTTAATCATACAAGGGAATTAAAGATTCATTAGTTAGTATCGCCAACAGGTGCTGCAAAAGCATCAGCAACCAATTGATCGATATTATCTCCGGTTAATGTATGGAGAAAAGCAACCAACTCTTCTATTTCTACTGTGGTTAGATTAAGTGGTTTAATCAAAGGATCAAGATTTTTATTGGCTACGCCACCTAGATTATAAAACTCAACAACTTGCTTTAGGGACGAAATAGAACCATTGTGCATGTAGGGTGCGGTTAGTGCTATATTTCTTAGCGATGGCGTTTTATAAGACCAACGATCTTCGGGCGCTTGTGTCACATCGTAACGACCTAAATCATTCGGCTTTTGCTCAGCAACTTCATTGATTACCGCAAAATCAACCTCGACAAATACACCGGGTGCTATTTGCACTTGCTGCTTTCCAGACTCTTTAAACATAGCTTGTTGATAGCCTACACCTGTATTATGCAATTGATTATCCATAAACAGTGCAGAGTCTTTTCCAACCTGATGGCAGTTAGCGCAACCAGCTTTTCCTTGAAACAAATTAAAACCTTTCTTGGCTTCTGTCGATATAGTCTGATCATCTTGATCGTAAAACCAACGGTCAAAAGCTGAGTTACCAGAATTTAAGGTACGTTCATAACTGGCAATTGCCATACCAATGGTTTCCATGCTGGGACCGCGTTTAAATGCTTTCTCAAACAAGCCTGTATAATCATCATTGCTGTTGATTTTATCGATGACATAGCCAACAGAGGGATTCGCCATTTCTTTATGCGCCAGCAGTGGCCCCCAAACTTGTTGCTCCAGGGTATTCTCCCGGCCATCATGAAAAAGTAATTTTGCATAGGCAATGTTATATATCGTAGGAGCATTACGTTTGACTGTTCGGCCTTCGACACCGACTGATGTCGCCATCTCATTACTGGTAAACCCCTGTTCAGGCACATGACACATGGCACACGAAAAGGTATTATTTAACGACAGACGCCGATCAAAAAATAACTTCCTGCCAAGTTGAATTTTTTCTGGAGTGAGGGGGTTATCCAAAGGGATAGGTACTTGGCCTAACCCTAACGGTGGTTGCTTAACATATTGCAACAAATCGGCCGTTTTTCCAATACGATCCGATAAGGCTATCGATTGGGTTTTATATTCAAGCTGCTCATAACCTGTTTTAGGATCACCAGCACGGTAAAGTGGTTTGAAGTTTTGGCTCTCAGTATCATTGCTAACCTTAGTTATTCTCTGATTAGAATGCTCTAAAAGCAAAGTTTTAATATCATTAATCAACGTATCGGGGTGCAGGAATGAAACACTATAGATATTGCGTATAAGACCTTTTCTATCGATCAAAAAAACCCGTAATATGTGTGAATAGGTACCACTAAACTGACCTTCTTCATCGTATTCTTTTTGTCTTGATTGCTGATATTTTTTTAGAATGGGCAGTAATTGTTGTTCAGAACGAGTTGTTAAAAACCGCCAATCTAGCTTGCCCTCTTGTAAGCCTTTAGCATAATGCTTCATCACGTCGGGAGTATCAAATTCCGGATTGAAACTTAAGGTCAACAATCTTACCCGACCGACTAGTTGTGGTTCCTTATTCATTCTGGTTTTGACTTGATGTAATACCGAAGTTGCTAGCGGACAACCGTTAACATCACTGCAGGTGGAATAAATAAAACTTAACACAACCACTTGATTATGCATAAGCTGGCTCAAAGAATGCTCATCACCGTTAGTATCGATAACTTGACCATCGCCTGCTTGGGACAGAACCGGCAGTTGATAGCTACCGACTTCAGGTGCAGTAAACCCCAAAGGGCCATAGCCGGGCGCTAAAATCACAGCTTGTCTAGTTGATGTCGCCGAATTATCGGCAAAACAGTTAGCCGATATCAAAAAAACCAGACTGAAGAAAAGAATAATTTGAGTCATAACAAACCATGGATAAAAGCCATCCTTGGCCGAGTGAAGTAAAGATTATTGCCCGATTGCCAATTGGCTTAAGGCAGCTGGGGTAGACTGATTCGAGCTATACAATGCCTTGGCTCCAAAACGCATTTGATGAGCGCGACCCAGTTTTTCTTTAATAAAGTCGATAGAGAATTTCTCAGTCAATTGCTTTCCATCCCAATGATAACTTTTGAAATACTGTTCATTATCGTCTCCCTTTTTATCCCAATTCGCTAATAAAGAAGAGGTGTAATAAAGACGTTTACCATCCCAGCTAGATGAAACCATATTGACCTGCGTGCCAATTTTCTTTGTATAGACTTGTTTTGGGTTAAACGGGTCAGAAATATCAAAACCGCGTGTTAATCCATCCATAAAAGTATTCACCCATAACATGTTGTCATCACTTTGAATCGAGATATCAACCGGTAAGGGAATTTTGGATGGATCCCCAATATCGGCTACTTCTTTGGCCAACCATTCGCCTTTATCATTTTCATAAATGAGCCAGATTTTTGATGTCAATGCAGTCGTGGTGAAACAGTAGTTATGATTGGGATCCCAAGCACAGCGAATTTCCAAAGGAGCACCAGGCACATCAAAGATTTTTTTCGGTTGGCGAGTATGCAAATTCCATAACACGACAGTATTGCCAAAGTGTTTCATCGCTTCAGCATCTTTTAACATTTTGCCAAAGTCCATCATATAGTTTGACCAACCAGTAAAAGATGACGTTAGCATGACATTGCGTCGCGGTAACACGCGAATATCATAACCATAACCATCCGCGTATTTCCCGGTTTTAACTGCACCATTTAATTGACTGTCAGTCGGTGTCCAATGTGTGGCGATATATTCCCCTTCATTGGTATATTCCACAAGTGCTGTACGTCCACCATGATCTTTATTATTAGATAAACCAGTTATCATCATGCGACCGGGTAAAGCATACGTAGTATGGGGCCCCGCAACACCACCACTTTGGGCAACAAACGAAGTAATCGTCTTATGTAATGTCGGTTTAGCGGGATTGGTATGCACATCAAAAATAAAAATTTTGTTGGTATCCAAACCACCAGCCCATAGATATTTACGATCATCAGTAAAACCTGAATGATGCGCTTCGTTGCGGCCGCCTACCGACAATGTGCTTATGATTTTCCCATAAGAAGGTGAAGCGGGGTTAACGTCAACCGTCACTAATTTGTCTTGCTCATCCCCTAAGCCTTCCATGCCCAGCGTCCAAACATAGACATAATCTTCCTGCCCAACAATTTTAGCCATGTAAGGTGACATGCAAGTTTCATCCGCTTGAGCTGGGATGGCCATCGCTCCCGTTAAAGCAATCGTGAGTAAAGCAGCAACACCCGCTTTTAGACCTCCTGATGTTACTTTAGAAATGTTTTTGATACATTTATTCATTGATATCTCCTAATTAATTATTATATTTGCCTTCTATTTTCATTTGTCCTAATGGACATAGCCTTCCCTTTTGGTAATTTCTTCCTTGGCTACTCCATAAGTGTTGATCACACCCCCTTTTTCTTCATAGTTAAATACAAATCCACTTGCAGTCTCCTCATTCTGCCGTCGTTGGATCAATCATCGTTTTAATCTGCGCTATTCGATTAGCTGGAAACCCGCCTTGCTCAGCATGTTGCCGAATAGTTTCTTCATCCGGTGCTATATAAATACAGTAAACTTTATCATCAGTGATATAACTTTCAAGCCACTGAATAGTAGGCCCCATCTTATTTAGTACCGAACAAGATTTTTGTGAAATACCCTGTAGCTCAGCAGAAGAAAGCTGCCCTGCTCCGGGAATTTCTCGTTCAATTAAAAACTTTGGCATAACATGTCCTCACATTAAATTATAAAAAA
>JAUXDF010000316.1 GCA_030618505.1 Spongiibacteraceae bacterium
CTGGGCAGTTAGTGCCTGCAACTCGCTCTCTACCTCAACAACGGTATCAGCATCATCCTCTTCCATCGCCATATCCAGCAAGTCTTTGCTGTCATCGAGGCCGGATGTCATTGTATCGATGGTGGCGACAATCGCTTCCAGGGAAGAGCGTTCTTTACCCAGGGCCTGGGCCTTATTCGGGTCATCCCAAACACTGGGTTCACCCAGCTCAAGCTCTACTTCATCGAGGCGTTCTTTCTTGAGATCATAGTCAAAGATACCCCCTGAGCACTTCGGTGCGCTCTCGGAGATCTTTAATGTTTTGATTTATCGGATTAACTTCTAACATTGCTGTTTACTGTCGCCATCTGCTGGATAAGGAGAAGGGCGCGATTTTACACCATCCGGCTATCAGAACTCTACCCGACAAGACGATTATAACTCTCATGTGGACTGTAAAAGTGCTGCTCGCGTAGCACGTTGGGGGTGGGGATGTGAAATAAGCCCCTTGATTTCGCAGGCTCATACCCAAAGCGTTTCACGGGGCACACTGATCACGGCTACATAGAGCATGCGCTCTACAAAACCTCTAGGTACTCAACCATCAGCTGCAGGGACTGGCGTTGGCGATATTCGTTCACATCCAGACGATAGGCCAGCTTCAATTGTTTGGCGTTATTGTTTGGCCACTCCTTCGGGTCAATATTAAAGGCGATGGCATCAACAATCTGCTTGTGCTTTTCATCCAGTGATAACACTAACTTCAAATGCTTCTCGCCGACGATACGCTGACTGACAATATAAAAGTCACCATCAAAAAGTGGCTCGGGAAACTGCTGCCCCCAGGGACCCGCATCTCGAATAAGTTGGGCTAAAAACAGGTTCAGCTCATCAGCATCAAGTTCGCCATCGCTCATGAGTACCGGTTTAAACAAACTCTCATCTGCATTTTTAGCCACTTCTTGCTCAAAGGCTTGCTGAAATTTTTCGAAATTTTCCTTGGCCAGTGATAAGCCCGCCGCCATCGCATGGCCACCAAACTTGTTGATTAACCCAGGATTTTCAGTGGCTATTCGATCCAGTACGTCTCTGATGTGAATGCCGGCTATGGATCTTGCCGAACCCTTCAGCTCGTCACCTTTATCGCTTAAAGCAAAAGCCATTACCGGTCGATGAAAGCGCTCTTTGATACGCGAGGCGAGAATACCGATAACACCTTGATGCCATTGGGGATCAAACAGGCAAAGCGTTTTTGCCGACATCTCCCCCTCCTCGCCGAGATGCAGGGTGTTAACGATTTTTAAAGCTTCCGTTTGCATCGACTGCTCAATCTGGCGGCGATCCTTGTTAAAGTCATCAAGCTCCTGCGCCATTTCCAGTGCAATCCCTTCATCCTTACATAACAGACAGGCGATACCGTGGGTCATATCATCCAGTCGGCCAGCGGCATTGAGCCTCGGGCCAACGGCAAAACCCAAATCACTGGCAACAATACGCTCTCGTTGTCGATTGGCAATTTTTAGTAATGCCAAGATACCGGGTCGTGTTGCACCGGCTCGAATACGCTGCAAACCCTGGTGGACAAGAATACGATTAAGCTGATCCAGCGGCACCACATCGGCCACTGTGCCAAGCGCTACCAGATCCAGATACTGCGCCATATTAGGCACTTCAATATTTTGCTGCTGAAACCAGCCGGACTCCTTTAAGCTCGCACGCAAAGCACTGAGCAAATAAAAGATTACTCCGACCCCAGCAAGATTTTTGCCGGGAAAATCACAACCGGGCTGATTCGGATTAACGATGGCATAGGCATCAGGTAGTTCATTGCCCGGCAAATGGTGATCAGTAACAATCACATCAATACCCAAGGTATTGGCTGCAGCCACACCACTAATACTCGAGATGCCATTGTCCACGGTAACGATTAAGGCCGGCTTTTGATGTCTGGCCAGTTCAACAATTTCAGGACTTAAACCGTAGCCATAATCAAATCGGTTGGGCACCAGGAAACCCACGGTACTGAGCCCCATTGCTTGCAGCGCTAATAAAGCCAGAGTGGTACTGGTTGCGCCATCGGCATCAAAGTCACCGATAATAACGATTTTTTCCTGCTGCTCTATTGCATGCTGTAAGCGCTCAACAGCCCGGTCTATGCCTTTCATCAAACTCGGCGACGGTAAACCCTTTAGCTCTCGGCTCAGCTGATTTTTATTAACAATATCTCGCGTCTGATAGACGCGTTGCAATAGTGGGTGTAATTGTTCCGGCCAATCAACAGTCGCTGTGGGTAATTCCCGGCGCTGAATATTTTTTTTCATATTTTCCGTTGCTCTTAAAAAAGCGCATAAAAAAAGCCCGTTAAAAACGAGCCCTTTTAGCAGTCACTGCACTGAGAAATCAGGCGCTCAGATTATTTTTAATAAAATCCTGAACGGCAGACAATTCTTTAGGCATCACTTCGTAACGCTCTTCACGCTCAAACAAGTCCGCCATATGGTGAGGTAATATCGGCTCTTCCTTTTGTCCGGCTTTAAGAACAGCTTCAGGGAATTTTGCCGGGTGTGCCGTTGACAAGGTGATCATCGGAATATCAGGATTGCGTCGACACTCACGCCCGGCTTTTACGCCTACGGCGGAGTGAGGGTCTAACAAGTATTCGTTATCCTCATAGATTTCAGCAATAGTCTGCACCGTCACCTCATCATCAACACTGTAGCTGTCAAAAACCTCTCGCGCTTTGGCAATCACCTTGTCATCGAGCGTAATGTCTTGCGTTTTAAAGCGTGTCATCAGATCGGCAATGGCTTCACCGTCCTGATCGTAAAAATCAAACAGTACCCGCTCAAAATTACTGGAGTTCATAATATCCATACTGGGCGACAAGGTATGAACCAACTCGTGCTTGCTATAAACATTTTTTGCCATCAAACGATGAAGGACATCGTTGGTATTGGTGGCGATAATTAACTGATCGATAGGCAGGCCCATTTTCTTTGCCAGATAACCGGCAAAAATATCACCGAAGTTACCGGTTGGCACCGAAAAAGAAACCGGACGATGTGGCCCACCCAGCGCGAGTGCGGCATAAAAATAATAGACAATCTGAGCCATAATACGCGCCCAGTTGATGGAGTTTACAGCAACCAGCTTGCGATCACTGGGCAAAAAGGATTTATCACCAAAGCTGTCTTTGACCATTTGCTGGCAATCATCAAAATTGCCTTTTACCGCCAGGTTGTGAATATTATCAGCCTTTACCGTGGTCATTTGCTTGCGCTGTACATCAGAGACACGCTGATGGGGGTGCAAAATAAAGATATCAATATTGCTACAACGACGACAACCTTCGATGGCAGCCGAACCGGTATCACCAGAGGTGGCTCCCATTATCACCACTTTTTGATGGCGACGCTCAAGCACGTAATCAAGCAAGCGCCCTAACATCTGCAGGGCAAAATCCTTAAAAGCCAGGGTTGGACCATGAAACAATTCCAGCACCCACTCATCACGATCAAGCTGCACTAAAGGGGCGATAGCGTTGTGGCGAAAGTCGCTATAGCTGTCGTCTATAATTGACTTAAGATCGTCAGCGGGGATGCTATCGGCAACAAAAGGCTCGATTATTTTATAAGCCAGATCGGGATAACTCAGCTTTGACCAGCTGGCTATTTCCTCTTTGCTGTAAGTCGGCAAAGTTTCCGGCACATAAAGACCACCATCGTCGGCCAGTCCGGTCAGCATCACTTCTTCAAAATTTAGCACCGGCGCATTGCCACGCGTACTGATATATTTCACTGCAAATACCTGTTCAATTTTTTAATACTGTGATTGTTTGCTTGTAGCTGTGAGTTAGAGTTTGTTGGTGCGGGGGCCGCTTGTGCCCTGTTTTAGGTGCACCCTACGTAGGGTGCGGCCCCCGCACCTTGGATGCTTTAACCGTCCAGCGACTCAACACGTATCCGAGTCACTTTACCTTCCACACTATCAAGCCCTTCGATAGCCGCAAGCGCAGAGATGACTTTCTTCTCCTGCGCCCGGCTCGTCAGTAATATAACCTGCACATGATTTTCACCCCCCACCGGCTCTTTCTGTATCAGTGCTTCAATACTTATACCCGCTTCACTGATAATCTGTGCAATCTGGGATAATACACCAGGCTTATCGATAGCAGACAAGCGCAAATAATAAGCAGTTTCAATTTCCTCAATAGCCAATATCGGGTCGTTATTCAAGGCCTCAGGATGAAAGGCCAGATGAGGCACCCGGTGTTCAGGAGATGCGCTAAGGGTGCGAGCGATATCAACAATATCAGCAATCACGGATGAGGCTGT